>CAMSEM010000001.1 GCA_947057505.1 uncultured Clostridium sp.
ACTAGCGCATGCCAGAGTCAAAGTCTGGTGCCTTACCGCTTGGCTACAGCCCAATATATTTAATTCATTTTGCAATGTTACCGCATTACGAATCTGTAGTTCGCTTTGCTCACACAGCTTCGGGCAGCTACAGCCCAATATATTTAATTTTTATGGGGTGGAAGATGGGACTCGAACCCACGGTCTCCAGTGCCACAAACTGGCGCGTTAACCAACTACGCTACATCCACCATTAATTAAGATTTAGCACAATGTCACCACATACTGAGGTTGTGACTCACTTTGTTCGAACAACCACAGCAGCTACATCCACCATCAATCAAATGCATATATAATTTTACAACATATTAGTATTGTTTGTCAATACACATTAGGTATTTTTCCATAAAAATTAATTATTTATTTATTTTTCTCTTGCCCATATTACTAATCTAATGCTTGTGTTTGTTGTACAAGTAGATAAGGAAATTTCTCTTTTTCCCTTTGTATCTCTAACTGCATATGAAAAATCATTTGCATCGGTTTGATATTTTTTATATATTTCATATGTTATTTTTCTACCACTATTATCTGTTAAATAAATTTTATCTCCATTAGATAACTTACTATTATTAGAAAAGAAAGTTCCATTCCTATAATTATGACCTATTAATACTGTATTTCCTACTTCATTAATGCCTGGTCCATATAAAGTTCCAATTGCTACTTCTATTGCTTTTGGGCTCGATTCTTTTAAAACGGGGTAATTAACACCAGTTTTTGGTATTTCTATTTTTCCTGCTACATCAAATCCTTTATATTTAAGTTTGGTGCTTGAGTTTCCACTGCTACCATTATTGCTATTCCCTGTTGTATTGCCCACTACATTTTCTGGGTCTATAATAGGTTCTATTATGGTAGTATTGTTTGTTTGTGTATTTTTTCCGGTATTTGTATTGGTATTTCCTATGTTATTTTTAGTATATCCATCAAATTCATCTATAAAGTCTTTACTGTCTGCATTTGCAACATATGCTTTATACCAATCTATTCCTATATATACTAGTAAACCTACGATTGCAATAACAGCAACTATTAAAACACCTGTTAATACTTTGCTATATTTACTATTAAACATTATTTTACCTCCTAATACTTTATTCTTTTGCGTATAGATAAGTTTATTATATCACATTTTTCTATAATAATCTATATATTAGGAAATAATTTTAGGTCCCATTTTTCTTCCAGCTAATAGATGAAAATGAATGTGCATTACTTCTTGCCCTGCATCTTTGCCACAATTTGCAATTAATCTAAATCCATCTTCTTCTATTCCTAGTTGTTTTGCTATTTTCTTTGCCGTTTGTATGATGTTTCCCATTAGGGCTGTATCTTCTGCTTCAATTTCCATTAAGTTAGTAATATGTTTTTTAGGAATAATTAAAACATGAATTGGTGCTGCTGGCTGAATATCGTTAAAGGCTAGAATTTCTTCGTCTTCATATACTTTTTTAGCTGGTATTTCTCCTTTTATAATTTTACAAAAAACGCAATCTTCCATTTTTTCTTCCTTTCTTTTGGTGACTACTGTCTATCATGGTTTGTAAGGTTTTGTGCCCTTACAAAAACATTTAGACTTAGTAGTTGTTGCTATCACCTTTGGCAATATTATTCTAAAATAGCTTTTATTCTTCTTACTCCTGCTGAGCTTGATTCTTCTTTTTTAATTTTAAAGTGTCCTAATTCTGCTGTATGGCTTACATGTGGTCCACCGCAGATTTCCTTACTAAAGTCTCCTATGGTATATACTTTTACTTTTTCTCCATATTTGCTTTCAAATAAACCTGTTGCACCAGATTGTTTTGCTTCTTCTAGTGTCATTTCTTCACAAGTTACTTGCAGGTCACATTTAATTTGCTCATTAACTAAGTCTTCTACTTGTTTTAATTGTTCTGCAGTCATTTTTTCTGGGTGTGTAAAGTCAAATCTTAATCTTTCTGTTGTAATATTAGAGCCTTTTTGTTTTGCATGTTCTCCTAGTACAATTTGAAGTGCTTTATGTAGTAAATGTGTTGCTGTATGGTATTTAATGGTTTGTTCATTTTGTTCTGCTAATCCACCTTTAAATTTTTGTTCACTACCTAATCTTGATTTTTCTTGATGCTCTTTGAATAGTTTATCAAATTCTGTTAGGTCTATTTGAAAGCCTTGCTCTCTTGCTAAATCTGCTGTGATTTCTGGTGGAAAGCCATATGTTTCATATAGTTTAAAGATAGTATATCCATCTATTACTGTTTTATTCTCTTGTTTTGCTTTTGTTACTACTTTTTCAAATTCTCTTTCTCCATGTGCTAGGGTTTTAATAAATTTATCTTTTTCTGCAATAATCGTTTGTTTAATATCGTTTTTGTTTTGTTCTAATTCTGGATACATTTCTTTTAATACATCAATGTACAAATTAATTAATTCTTCTAGCTCATTTAAGTTGATTTGTAGTTTGTTTAAGTGTCTTGTCATTCTTCTAATTAATTTTCTTAGTACATACCCACGGTCTATATTGCTTGGCTTTCCACCATCTGCAATGATCATCATGCTAGAGCGTAAATGTTCTGCTACAATTCTTCTACTTTCTATGTTATCTGCTTTTGCTAGTTGCTCTAGTTTTTCCATAATTGGTGCAAATAGTTCTGTATCAAAAGGTGTGTTTTTGCCTTGTAATAACATTGTCATTCTTTCTAGCCCTAAACCAGTGTCTACATTTTGTTGTTTTAGTTTAGAAATGGTTCCATCTTTTGCTTTATAGTATTCCATAAATACATTGTTCCAAATTTCTACATATTTGCCACAGTCACATGATGGCTGACAATCGCTTGAGCATGCTGGTTTTCCAGTGTCATAAAACATTTCTGTATCTGGTCCGCAAGGGCCTTCTTCTCCTGCTATCCACCAGTTATCGTCTTTTCCATAGAAGTAAATTCTTTCATCTGGAATTCCTGCTCTTTTCCAGCTTTCGGCAGCCACCATATCTCTTGGTGCATCTTCATCTCCTGCAAAGCAAGTAACCGATAGTTTGGCTGGGTCTATTCCTAATTCTTTTGTTAAAAATTCATATGACATAGCAATGGCTTCTTCTTTAAAGTAGTCTCCTAAGGACCAATTTCCTAACATTTCGAAGAAAGTTAAATGACGGTTATCTCCTACTTCGTCTATGTCATTGGTACGAAGGCATTTTTGGTAATCTGTAATGCGGGTACCTTCTGGATGTTTTTCACCTAGTAGATATGGTACTAATGGTTGCATTCCAGCTGTAGTAAATAGTACAGATGGGTCATTTTCTGGAATTAGTGGAGCACTTGGTACTACATGATGTCCATGTGCTTTAAAAAAGTTTAAATATTTATTTCTTATTTCTATTGCTTTCATTTTTGTTCTATCCTTCCCCAAAGGCTCTTTCTGCTTAGCCTTTATTGTTACAATTTGGTTAAAATTATATACCATGCTAATTAAAAAATCAAGTTGTTCTCGCACATAATTTACTTTTTGATATTTACACTTTTTCCCCTATCAGTTCTAGTTTTTGAGCTTTTTCTATCTTTACTTTTTGAATAGTGTTTTCTAAGTTTTCTTTTGTTTTTACTTTTACTACCATATAGTTTTTAGTATGACCTTTTATGTAGTTATTTTCCCTTTCTTCTAGCAATACGTCTACTTCTTGATTGATATACTCTTTTAAATAGCTAAGTTCATTTTCGTTAGAAAGCTCTATTAGTTTATTACTTCTTTCTTCTTTTTGGTTTCCATCTATTTGGTTTGGCATACCAGCTGCTATTGTTCCTTTTCTTGGAGAATACTTGAATACATGCATTTTATAAAATTTTATTTTCTTTAAAAATTCATAGGTGCTGTTAAATTCTTCTTTAGTTTCTCCTGGAAAGCCTACAATAATATCTGTTGTTAAGTGTACTTGAGGAAATGCTTTTCTTAATAACTTAGTTGCGATTTCAAATTGTTCTACTGTATATTTTCTATTCATTCTTTTTAAGGTTTCATTGCAGCCACTTTGTAAAGATAAGTGAAACTGGTCACATATTTTGCTTAATTTTGCTAATCTTTGTACAAATTCTTCTGTCATTAATGTTGGTTCTAAAGAGCCTAAACGTATTCTTTGTATTTGTGGCACTTTTTGAATATCTTCTAATAAGTCTATTAATTTATATTGTATGCATTTTTTTTGCATCATTTTGTTAATTTCTAAAATGGTATCTTCTTCAAAATCTTTTCCATAAGAGGCTACATGAATACCAGTAATTACTACCTCTTTTATTCCTTGTTTTGCTATTTGTTCTATTTCTTTTATTACGCTTTGTGGCTTTCTGCTTCTAATTCTTCCTCTTGCATAGGGAATAATACAGTAAGAACAAAATTGATTGCAACCGTCTTGCACTTTAATAACTGCTCTTGTGGTTTCTGTATGAGTAACTGTACCAAAGTCTAAAAATTCTTTTTGCTCTTCGACTTTTGATACTTGCATCATACAGTCTTCATTTTTTGCTTGTATATGTTCTTCCATATATTTTACAATTTCATTTTTTTCATTAATTCCTAAAATTAGGTCTATTTCTGGTATTTTTTTTAGTTCTTCTTTTGCTACTTGTGCATAGCAACCGAACTGCCACTAAAACTGCATTTGCATTTAGCTCTTTTACTCTTCTTAGCATTTGTCTTGATTTTTTGTCTGCCATATTGGTTACAGTACAAGTATTAATAATATATATATCTGCTTTTTCATTAAATTCTACAATTTCGTAATTTGCCTTTATCATTTTTTGCATCATGGCATTTGTTTCATATTGGTTTACTTTACACCCCAATGTGCAAAAAGCTACTTTTTTTGCTTTCATGTTTGTTCTGATTCCTTTCAAGGTTTATTCTTTTATTTTACTATCATTATATAATATTTCTGGTGCAATATCTCTTTTTATCATCTATTATACATTGTTAATTTTTGAATGTAAAGTGTAAATCGTTAAAAGAGAGCCTTAATGGCTCTCCTCTCATAGCTTATTAATACATTCCATTCATTCCTTCTTCGTGATCATCATGTGCACATTTACAGCTTTCTGGTTCTTTTTTGTCTGTTACAATACTTTCTGTTGTTAGTATCATAGAGGCAATTGATGCTGCATTTTGAAGGGCGCTACGTGATACTTTTGTAGGGTCTACAATTCCAGCTTTTTTCATGTCAACATATTCTTCTACTGCTGCATTAAAGCCTACTCCTACTGAACTATTTTTTACTTTTTCTAGTATAACAGCTGGTTCTAAACCTGCATTGATAGCGATTTGTCTTACTGGTTCTTGTAATGCTCTTACAATAATCCTTCCACCTATTTTTTCATCTCCATGTAGGTTTTCTACCATTTCAGATACCTTTGGAAGAATATCGATATAGGCTGTTCCTCCTCCTGGTACAATACCTTCTTCTACTGCTGCTTTTGTTGCAGATAGAGCATCTTCTAGCCTTAGTTTTCTATCTTTCATTTCTATTTCTGTTGCAGCTCCTACTTCAATTACAGCAACTCCACCAGCAATTTTGGCTAAACGTTCTTGTAAGCTTTCTCTTTCAAACTCACTTTTTTCTTCTGCAATTTGTGCTTTTAGTGCAGTAACTCTTGCTTGAATTTGCTCTTTATCTCCCATACCATCTACAATAATGGTGTTTTCTTTTTGTACTTTAATTTGTCTTGCTCTACCTAATTGTTCTACTGTGGTATCTTTTAATTCTAATCCTAGTTCAGAAGTTATTACTTCTCCACCTGTTAGGACTGCTATGTCTTGTAGCATTTGTTTTCTTTTGTCTCCATAACCTGGCGCTTTAACAGCTACTACATTAATGACACCTCTTAATTTATTTAAAATTAAAGTTGATAATGCTTCACCTTCTATGTCATCACAAATAATAACTAGTTTTCCAGATTGTTGCATTAAGTTTTCTAGTAATGGTAATATTTCTTGGATGTTTTCTATTTTTTTGTCTGTAATTAAAATATATGGGTTATCAATAATAGCTTCCATTTTTTCTGTGTCGGTTACCATGTATGGTGATACATAACCTTTGTTAAATTGCATTCCTTCAACCACTACTAATTCTGTTTGAGATGTTTTAGATTCTTCAATGGTAATAACACCATCTTTAGAAACTTTTTCCATAGCATCTGCAATAAGTTCTCCAACTTCTCTATTATCTGCTGAAATGCTTGCTACTCTTGCAATGTCTTCTTTTCCATTCACATGTACACTAATTTCTTTTAGAGCTTCTACTGCTGTTTTAGCAGCTTTATCCATACCTCTTTTAATAGCCATTGGGTCTCCACCTGCTGCTACATTTTTTACACCTTCTCTAATCATTCTTTGTGTTAATACCATAGCTGTTGTAGTTCCATCTCCTGCGATGTCGTTTGTTTTTATAGAAACTTCTTTTACTATTTGTGCTCCCATATTTTCAAATGGGTCATCTAATTCAATTTCTTTTGCAATGGTAACACCATCATTTGTAATAAGTGGTGCACCAAATTTTTTATCTAGCACTACATTTCTTCCTTTTGGTCCTAATGTTACTTTGACTGTATCTGCTAATTTATTAACGCCATTTAATAAGCTTTTTCTAGCTTCTTCTCCAAATTTAATTTCTTTTGACATTTTTCTTCCTCCTTTATCATATATGCAACTTTTTCTTAAGTTGCATCAGTTATTTCTATGTCACTATATTTTTTATTCTACTACTGCTAAAATTTCGCTATATCTTACAATGATTAGCTCTTCGTCTTCATATTTTACAGTAGTTCCTGCATATTGGTTTAGTATTACTTTATCTCCTTCTTTTACGGCCATTTCAACTTTTTTGCCCTCGCTGTCAATTCCATCTCCTACTCTTAGTACTTGCGCAATTTGAGATTTTTCTTCTGTTTTACTAGATAGAATAATACCGCTTTTGGTTGTTTCCTCTTTTTCTAACATTTTTACAATAATTCTGTCTGCTAATGGTTTTAACATTTGCTTAATCCTCCTTCATATATTGTTTTAGTTCTTTTATTTATATGCTAATTTTATTTGTTTTAGTATTTTTTTCCATTAAAATTAGCAGTCTTATTTAAGGACTGCTAATACTTTATACCCATTTTAATCAATTGTCAAGTGTTCCATGGCATTTTTCACATGTTTTTCACATTTCTTTGGCTGCTTTTACTAATCCTACAAATAGTGGGTGTGGTTTATCTGGTCTTGATTTAAATTCTGGATGAAATTGTGAAGCAATAAAATATGGATGGTCTTTTAATTCTACAATTTCTACTAATTTTCCATTTGGTGATACGCCAGATGCAATTAATCCTTTTTCTTCCATTTCTTCTTTATACTTATTGTTATACTCAAAGCGATGTCTATGCCTTTCTTCTATTTGTTCTTTTTCATAAAGTTTATATGCTAAACTTTCCTTTTCTAAATTGCAAGGGTAACTTCCAAGCCTCATGGTTCCGCCTTTTTTATTGATTCCAACTTGCTCGTCCATAATATGAATTACTGGGTAAGTTGTGTCTTCATTAAATTCTTCTGAGTTTGCATCTTCATATTTTAATACATTTCTTGCAAATTCTATAACTGCCATTTGCATGCCTAAGCAAATACCTAAAAATGGAATTTTATTTTCTCTTGCATATTTAATTGTTTCAATTTTTCCTTGAATACCACGGTCTCCAAAACCTCCTGGCACAATAATACCTTGGTAGCTTTCTAATAGTTCTTTTGTATTGTCTGCACTTACTTTTTCAGAGCTTATTAAGTTTATTTCTACTTGGCAGTGGTTTGCAAATCCACCATGTTTTAAGCTTTCTATGATGGATAGGTAGGAGTCTTCTAATTTGACATATTTTCCTACAATTGCTATTCTAATTTTCTTTTCTTCTATGTTTTTAGCATTTTGTATCATTTGTTCCCATTCGGTATTATCTACCTTGTTTGATAATTGCAATTTTTCACATACTCTTTTAGCTAGTCCTTCTTGTTCTAACATTAGAGGCACTTCATATAAGTTAGATACTGTTTTATTTTGAATAATATCTTCTTTTCTTATGTTGCAAAATAGCGCCATTTTACTTCTAAAGGCTTCATCTATTTCTTGTTCAGCTCTACATACTAAAATGTCTGGTTTAATACCCATTCCTTGTAATTCTTTCACAGAGTGCTGAGTTGGTTTTGATTTTAGTTCATTTGAGCCATATATGTATGGAAGTAGTGTTACATGAATATAGATAACTTGTTCTGGTGATTTTTCGTTACCTATTTGGCGAATTGCCTCTAAAAATGGAAGGCTTTCAATATCTCCTACGGTTCCACCAATTTCTGTAATAACAATATCTACATCTGTATGGTCAAATTTGTATACCTTTTCTTTAATGGCGTTGGTAATATGAGGAATTACTTGCACAGTTTTTCCTAGGTAGTCTCCCCTACGCTCTCTTTCTATTACTTCTGAATAAATACGTCCTGTTGTAACAGATGAATATTTGCTTAAATTTTCATCTGTAAAACGTTCATAGTGCCCTAGGTCTAAATCTGTTTCTGCTCCATCTTCTGTTACAAATACTTCTCCATGTTCATAGGGGCTCATGGTTCCTGGGTCTACATTAATATATGGGTCAAATTTTTGATTTGCTACTTTATACCCTCTATTTTTTAGTAATCTACCTAACGATGCTGCTGTAATGCCTTTGCCTAGTCCTGATACTACCCCTCCTGTTACAAATATGTACTTTTTGTTCATGTTTTACTCCTCCTTTGTTTTTTGATACAATAAAATGGAATTACTATTTTCTAAGCTCATTCTTCGCTAAGAAAATCTAAGTTTCGCATAATTGATTTCTACAAAAATTGCATTCTTCAATGTGCTCTTTCCTAGAACTCAAAAAAAATAGATTTAAACGAAAACTCCCAAAGGGTGTTTTTTTTAAATCTATCATGTTCCTATCATAGCATAAGTTGTTTATGAGTGTCAAGGTGTTTTTTTCTTATTTTTTAGATTACAAATTTCGACAAAATACATTTTACGTAGTAAATTTTTCTGTTTTCTTTAAACTTTTCTTGTTTTCTAATTTGCATTGTAAAATATGTTTGTGCAAGAGCAATAATCTTTAATCGAGGATTTACATTTTGAGTATAAGATAGCAAGCATATCTTGTTAATTTATAATCTTTTTGTTGGGTATGTAAATATTTTTGTGTAAATCGATTATACCTTTATGATATTAATAATTTAATTAACTTAAAGCTAAGTTGTAATATGTTTTTGCAATTTAGCTTTTATTTATATAATACTATCAGCTTTCTTCCATTTTCTCTTTTCTCCTTCCTCTTTTTATATTCTTCCTTCAAAAATTATTTCTAATTCTTTTAAAGTCTCTCCCCATTCAGGCTGTGTATATGCCCAATTCTTTGTAACTTTCTTAGTAGATAAATACAACACTTTCATGAGAGAATCAGCAGAAGAATAAACATCTTCTAATCTTCTATTTTTCCATTCTTCCATTTCTATAATTTTCTTTATTTTCTTTTGAATATTCATATTTATCATGACTTAAATGTTGAGTCATTTCAGCCTCTAACATATTTTGAATACCTTTACCAAATGACTTTTTTAGTTTTTCTTCTACATCAAAAACAGTTTTGACATCTCCACTTTTTAGAACAGCTTTTACTAAATTATTCATTGCTTCTTCTTCAGCAATATTTCTTTTTTCTTCTTCTATAAGAAAAATACCTCCTTGATATTTATATTTATTATATCATAAAAGGTATTTTTATCTTTATTTTTTCAGTTTACACAAAATTTCTTGCACTCTCACTTTAATTTTGGTTTTTACAGCGCTCAGCTCTACAAATACAAAGCGGACCAAAACCGACGGTGTCGTTATATTCGACGACTGAATTATTGTTGAGACAACTAGAAGCTGGAAAGCTAGAGCCTGTACTGCCGTAATTGCCACCTCTATTCACACGGTAATCAGTGAAGTAGGCTTCCATGGTCCACTCCCAAACATTTCCTGCTAGGTCATAGATATGCTTTTGCTGATAAGCTGGATTAGAACCTGTTAGGGCTAAATTACCTGAATAATTTCCTTTGTTACTACTATTTTTTACAAAACTATCTGCTGCTACATTATCTGTTCCTATATCTTTTACTACACAAAACCCTACTGGTATTTTTACTACTTTTTCTTCTCCATCTACTGTTTCTTTCTACTCTACATTTGTTTTTCCATCAGCTTGTACTGGTACTTTTTCTCCTTTTGTTGGGTTTACATGTGCTGGTGGATTGTCTGGATTTTCTGGGTCTGGTGGGTTAGTACTTCCTCCCCAATTTCCACTTGTTAAATATTTATTTAACTCATCTAAGTCTGCTTGTTCTTTTTCTGCTGCTTTATTGGTTTCATCTGCTGCCTTTTGCGCCATAGTGATAATTCCACCATCTCCAAATAATACAGTAATACTTACTCCTGCTAAGATTAAAAGCACTACAATTGTGACTACTAGGGCTATTAATGTAATACCTTTTTCTTTGGTTTTTTACATGTTTTTCTTTCATAGTTTTCTTCTCCTTTTTTTCTTATGTTTATTTTGTTTCATTTCAATGGTTTTTATTCTTTTTTCGTTCTTTATTATATATTTGTTAATAGCTCTTTACAATGAAATGCTTTTATTATGTAGTGTCGTGTTTGCATAATTTCGTATTTGTGCTATGTGTATTACCACTATGTGCATAGTATGTATTAGTTATTTTTATTTGTCAACACGCTTTTCTAGCATCATTTGTAAGGGGATGTAACAAGCTAACCTCCTTGAACATAAAAAACAAGAAAACAAACATTATTTAGACTATTAGTAGCTACCAGTAAATATTCAGTCCCTTTAAAACAAATCACTAATAGAACTTATAGATTTTGATAAAACCACTGAATAATTACAGCTACCACTAAATAACTACAATTTAATCATTGCTTTTTGTTCTACTTTCAAGTATAATGTGTATGGTTTAAAAAAAAAGGAGGAATTTAACTATGTCAATTCACTGTAATGCAAAAAAGGAAGATATTAAGAAAATTGTTTTAATGCCTGGTGACCCATTACGTGCTAAATATATTGCAGAAAATTTTTTAGAAAATGTAAGGCTTGTAAATACCGTTAGAAATATGCTTGCTTATACTGGTACTTATAAAGGGAAAGAAATTACTGTTTTTTCTTCTGGTATGGGTATGCCAAGTATGGGTATTTATTGTTATGAATTATATAAATTTTATGATGTAGATACCATTATTCGTATTGGTTCTTGTGGGACTTACCACGAAGATATTAATTTATTAGATACTATTTTAGTAGACCAAAGTTACACAGAGGGTAATTTTGCTTATGAATGGGATAAAAAAGATTGCCATCTTGCTGAGGCAACTGCTAGTTTAAATGATATTATTGAAAAAACTGCAAAAGAGGCTAATATCCCTTATATAAAAGGTACTGCTTTATGCAATGATTGTTTTGATGGTTATTTAGATGATATTCCTGGTTTTCTTGATGGATTACCAAAAGATTTAGATATTATAGCTTGTGAGATGGAGGCTTTTGCTTTGTTTTATATGGCTAACTATTTTGGTAAGAAGGCGGCTTGTTTACTTACTGTTGCTGATGCTCATTTTAAAAATGAGGAGGTTAGCAGTGAAAATAGAGAGGCTTCTTTAAATGATATGATTACTTTGGCTTTAGAAAGCTCTTTAAAGTTATAGTGAAATTATTATTTTGGGGCAATCATATTGTTTGTTGTCAATTTTGCTTTATATGTCAATCAAAGTAAAATACTTAACATAGTTTTAGTAAGGTGCAATTTCCTACAAAAAAAGATTTTATAACTTTTAATTTTTGTTATAAAATCTTTTTTGTTTTACTATTTTGTAATTGATAATATTTTGTATTGCACTACTCCTACTGGAGCTTGAACTTCTACAACTTGGTTCTTTTTAGCACCTAAAATGGCGCTTCCAATTGGTGATTCGTTTGAAATTTTATTTTGAGCTAAATCAACCTCTGTTGAACCAACTAATGTATAGCTTACTTCTTCATCAAATTCTATGTCTAACAATTTTACAGTATTTCCTACTTGAACTGTTTTGGTATCTATTTCTGATTCGTCAATAATTTTTGCGTAACGAATTTTATTTTCTAGTTCTGCAATTTTTGTTTCATTTTCTGCTTGCGCATTTTTTGCCTCATCATATTCTGAGTTTTCAGATAGGTCTCCAAAACCTAAAGCTATTTTTATTCTTTCTGCTATTTCTGCTCTTTTTACTGTTTTTAAGTTTTCTAGTTCTTGCTCTAGTTTTTCATAACCTTCTTTGGTTAGTAATACTTCCTTTTCTCCCATTAGTCTTACCTCCTTTTGCTTTATAGATAAATACAAACAAATTATATAAAAATATAATTTGTTAGCACTGCCCTATAATATAATAAATTTTTTTGAATTTGTCAAGCTATTTCACTAGAAATTCACTTTTTTACTTTAGCAATATTTCATATGATTACTGCTAAATACATTGAAAATAGTATCTTTTTGTAGCTAATATGAGTCGAAGGATCATTTGTTTAAGTATGCATTTAGAAAATTATATGCCATATTAGAGAAAGTGTGCTGTAATTCACTCGCCTATGACTTGCGAGCAAACTACTAGCAAAAAAAGATACTATTTTCAATATTCAAGTACTAATAAACACTAGTCAAATTAGCATATTCCTTATCTCCTATTACCCCATTGCTCCCATACAGCCTTACAAGCTTTACTTGATCTTTTTCTATTTGTTCTTTTACTTTGTTAAATCCTTGTTTTTCATTTAGTATACTTTCATATAAAGTTGTTAAAGAGTTGGTTTGTAGTAAATAATGTCTTTGAAAAAATTCTTTTCTTTCTTGTGATATATCAATTCCAATATTCTTAATTTGAATACCATCAAATCCTGCAATTTCACAGTTACAGTTGTTGTTTAGTAATATTAATATGGCTCTTCTATAAATAGAATAACTTTTTATTTGTTCTTCTGTAAAATCAAAATTTATAATAAATTTGGCTTTTTTTAGACTCTTTTTTCTATTGTTGGTTACTGTTATCATACTATTTTCATTTTGTTCTATTTTATTAGCTATTTTTTGAAAGTTACTTATCTTTGGAGTTATAATATTAATAGTTTTAAAATATTTAGATAAGTAATTTATATTTTCTATATAAATTGATTTTGGCTCGTTAATACAAAAGTATAAGTCTTCTAGTTGTGTTTTTGTATTTTGTTTTTGCATCATATATTCTAGAATTTCTTTTATCATATATGGAATAATTCCTTTTCCATCTAAAATATGTATTTTTCTATTCAAGTTTTCTTTTTCTAGTCTTAAATTTTGTTCTAATTTATCTTGTATTACTAAAGTGTTTATTTGATACTTTTTTATTAACTTTTGCACCTTTTTCATACATTTTTGTAGTTTTGTTTTTTTTATTTTTTCTATGCTAAATGGAAGTATTATTATATATGCATGATAAATTTGTTTTATTGTAATAATATTAGTTATATTTTTTATCCACACAATTAATTCATAATACCAATAGCATATAAAATATTTTAGTTTACCAATTTTAGTAGTTTGCGCTTTTAATTTTTCTAAGTAATTAGTTTCATATAATTCTTGATTATTGTTTTTCAACTTTACATATCCTAGCACAAAAACACCTCCTATATAGAATAGCTTGTTCTACATTATATGGAGGTGTTTTTATTTTATGATATTTTATTTTATCTTTTCAGCAATTATATTCCAAACGCTTTGTGTTTCTCTTCCTTTTGCCCAATAGGCTGCGCCTGCTAAGTTATATTTAGAAACTAAGTTTAGTTTTTCTGTAATAGATTTTTCATCTTCTACCCACATCTTATAGGTAGTACCATTTTGCACATATTCTACATAGTATTGTTTTAAGTCTTCGTTCCATTTTTTTTCTACCCCATTTGGTAAAACTTGGTTAACATTTTTCATATCTACTACTGGTTTTTTAACTATTTTATCGTTTTTTTCTTGCCAAAGTCTTGTATAGAATGGTACTGCAAGTACTAGTTTATTAGAAGGTACTCCTTCTTGACCTAAAAACTTTTGAACATTTACTTCTATCCAGTCATGTCCTGCTGTTGTACCAGCTTTTGTAGAAGATTCTCCATATTGGTCATATGCCATAAATATAATATAATCTGCTACTTTTCCTATGGTATAACGGTCATAACATAAAGACCAATTTGGTGCTCCATCTGGTGCTGTAACATCAACTGATAATACTGCTCCTATTTCATTTAGTCTAGGTTCTAACTCTATTAAGAAACGAGAAAAATAGCTTTTATCTGCTTCATACATATTTTCAAAGTCAATATTAATACCATCTAAATTATAAGATACTATATAATCTACAATTTGGTTAATCATTTTCTCTCTTATTTTGTAGTCTCTTAGGTTTTGTGATGTAGTATCTGCTGCTGAGTCATTGGCAAGCATTGGCCATATTTGGTAGCCTTGTTCTTTTGCCCAGCTAATGTAGGATTTGCCTTGTTCTCCAATATTTGATTTGATATTTCCTTTTCCCTGTTGTTCTAAGTAGAAAAATGCTGGTGATACTACATTTACCCCTTCAATTGTAGTTCCTTTTCTATTAGGTGCAGTAGCATATTTTGAGTAAAAATCCCAAACCAAACTTACTTTTCCTTCTATTTTAGGTTTTGTTTCCATTGTTTCTCTAATTTGGTTTGTTTCTCCTATACTATTAGTTTTTACATAGCCTAAAATACCACTTCCTGTTCTAACTCTTGTCCATCCATCTTTTGTAGGATACTGGCTATGTGTTGCAATTGTAATAGAATCTCCTTTTTTTACTTTAGCAAGTGTTTTTGAAATACCAGTTGGTTTGTATTTAATCGAAATATCTTTTTTAGCAGTTGCGATTGCATAGCTTTTATCTGAAGAGTCAACTGTAACTCGATTGGTTTCTTCTACATAGGTAATTTTCATGTTATATACATCACCAAGTTCAGATAATGGAATATAGTAGGTATTTTCTTGTTTGATTAGGCAACCATTTATTTTGGTTTTTGCACTATTAATTTCAATTTCTTGTTTTCCAAGTGGCATTGTAGCTATTTTCTTTTCTGAACAGGTAATCATTTGATTATAGGTTTCATCATAATAAATAGTACTATCAAAAAAGTTAGCAATATCTGCTTTTGATAGATATACTGTGCCACCTTTTATATAAATATCTGCTTTTAAGCTTGTTGTTACATTACTGTTATTAATAATTAAATTGGTTTTGTTTTTTATTTCATTGGTAGTATAGTTTTTGTTTGCTACATAAATTACTCCTACAATGCTTGCTAACAGTACTAATACTATTAATATTTTTAAAATAGTTTTTGCAATAGTTCCTTGTTTTTTTTCTCCATGTTTTGACATATTTTTATTTTTCTCCTTAAAAATCTTTTCTCCACTATATCACAATTTTTATTTTTAGTGAATAGAATTTTGAGAATTTTAAGAATTATTTTTAGAAAAGCGCTCTGCTTTTTACTTGCTAGAAAAAAAGCCCCAATTTTAAAAAGTTTGGGGCTTTTTTCACTCTTATTCAATTAAAAAGTATTTTTTAGACATTTGATACAACAACCTCACAGTAATGTACAATTCAATAGCTAAAATGGAGCTTAGATATATATTTTACTAATAAAATACATATTTAAGCTCCATTTTTTGAAGTTAATACTGCTGAAATTAAAAATAGTTAAGATGATAATTTTACTTTTTTGTTCCTAGAATTATCTTCTAATGCTATAACTTTAAGAGAAAGCATTTGACTTACATCTTCTAATTTGTTTATTCTATTTTCTAATTGTACTTGTTTTTCTTGATGCATAGCATATCCATCAAATAAGGCTGGAATTTTATTTACTACTGCATCTTCTATAATGACTAATGTTCTTTGTATACTCTTTATTGCTTCGGTATTTTCTTTTGTCATTTGTTTTAACTCTGCTATGTCCTTTGTATTTTGTTCTGTCTTTTGTTTTAATTCCTCCACATTCTTACGTATCTCTTTTATATCTTTTTCCATGTATTTCACCCTCCTTCTTTTTTTATAAAGTATTAGTTTTTTGGTACCTAAAAAACTAAGTTTGATTTAAATCAAACTTAGTATATCATTTTATTTTTATTTATTCAACTATTAAGTAATATTTTATTCATAATTTTCACCGACATAATTCTACATTTTTCTTACTTTTCTTTACAATTCTTACTTCTTAATTTTAGGTTTAGCAATAAGTGAAGCTAAGTAACCAAAAAATACTGCTGCTGCAATTCCTCCTGCTGATGCTTTTACACCACCTACAAAAGCTCCTAATAGTCCGGAATTTTGTACTTCTTGCATAGCTCCTTTGGCAAGATTTGCTCCAAATCCAGTTAATGGTACAGTTGCTCCTGCTCCTGCAAAGTCTATTAAATATTTATAAATTCCAAGTCCTCCTAAAATTGCACCTACAGTTACAAATATAACTAAGATTCTAGCTGGAGTTAATTTTGTTTTGTCTATTAATATTTGCCCTATTACACATATGGCTCCACCTACCAAAAAGCATTTTAAAAGTCCTATCCAATCAATACTTTGTAAAAATTCCATTTGTTTACTTCTCCTTTCTTGTATATTTTTAAGTTTTGTAATTTCTCTACTTTAGTTGCCTAATCTTTCTCATAAGGGCTTTCTAATTTTCAATAGCAATTGCATGTGCAATACCTGGAATGCTTTCCCCTTGTTGTGAACTTGTTGCATTCATTAATGCACCTGTTGCAATTAGTAAAATTTTGTTTATTTTTTTTTCCTTTAATTGTTTGAAAAAGTAACCTGAAAAAGTAGTTCCTATGCAGGCACATCCGCTTCCACCAGAGTGTGTATCTTGCTTTTCTTTATCAAATATTAAAGTACCACAATCATGATAATTATTTTTTATATTATAACCTTTGGTTTCGGCAAGTTCTGTTACAATTTCTTGCCCAATATACCCTAAATCTCCTGTTGCAATTACATCATAATAACTTGGCTTTCTACCAGTATCTTTAAAATGGGTAATTAGTGTATCTAACGCCGCTGGTGCCATAGCTGCCCCCATGTTATTAGCATCTTTAATTCCCATGTCTACTATTTTTCCTGGTGTAATCATTGTAATATATGGTCCTTGTCCATTTGCAGTTACAATTGCAGCCCCAGAGCCTGTTACTGTCCATTGTGCTGTTGGTGGTCTTTGGTTTCCAAGTTCTAATGGAAATCGAAATTGTTTTTCTGCACTACAGAAATGACTCGAAGTAGCACATAAAACATTGTTTGCTCCTTTTCCTTCTACAAATACACTTCCCAAGCATAAACTTTCTACGAAAGTAGAACATGCTCCAAATACACCAAAAAATGGAATATTTAGTTCTCTTAATCCAAAACTAGAAGAAATACATTGGTTTAATAAATCCCCTGCAAAACAATAGTCTATTTGATCTGCAGCAATACCAGATTTAGAAATAACAGAGTTTACTGTTTCTTTCATAATTTTACTTTCTGCCTTTTCCCATGTTTTTTCTCCCCAAAATTCATCTTCTAAACATTGGTCAAAATATTTAGCAAGTGGCCCTTCTCCTTCTTTTGGACCAACAATACTTGCTGTTTGCAATATGGTTGGTGGATTATCAAATTGAATAGTTTGCTTTCCTAAACGTTTCATATTTCTCTCATTCCTTTCAAATTACTTAAACTTTCTACTATATTATTAAAATGATTAATATTTTCTTTTTCTACTTAGTGTGTAAATAAGATAGCTATAATTCCAATAATAACAGATGTGGAAATACCAAAGACTAAAACTGGTCCTGCAACAGTGAACATTTTTCCTCCAACCCCCATTACATATCCTTCAGATTTGTATTCAATAGCAGGTGAAACAATAGAATTTGCAAAACCTGTAATTGGAACAAGCGATCCTGCACCTGCAAATTTTCCAATTTTATTAAAAACATTTAATCCTGTTAATATGGCAGAAATAGCAATTAGTATAATAGATGCTACTGTAGATGCTGCTGTTTCTTCCATTCCTTGATACTTGCAAAAATCAATAATAATTTGCCCAATAGAGCATATTAGTCCTCCTACCCAAAATGCATTAAAGCAATTTTTTAAAATAGGAGAATTAGGCGACTTTTTATCTACATAGTCACTATATTCTTGTGTTGTTTCAATTGGTTTCATTTTTCTTTCCTCCTCTTTTAGTCTCTATCTCTGTCTATTACAAACGCTAAATCTAACTCTACAAAATACTCTGTCATTCTTTTTCCTTCAATTTTAGCTTTTTGCTCTATAATTTTTACACTTGTTAAGTAATCTATTGTTTTAGATGCTTCACTTACTGCTTGCACAATTGCATCCTTCCATGAAACTGTTGATGTAGCTGTAATTCGTAAATGTTTTTCAATACCCATTTTTCTTACCTCCAATTAAATTTACTAGTTCTATGTTTTCCAAAAAAATAGAATTTATACCAAAAATTGAAAATTTGTTACTAGATAATAGTTTTAATGAGCATTACAAACAGTATCTAGTAGCAAATTATACTTTCTATTTTGACAGATTTTTTATTTTGTTATATACTTACTTCATGAGAGAATTAATTGTAGAACCTAAATATAATGGAAAAAAATTGAATAACTTTTTGCTTGACTCTTTTGATGGTCTTTGTTTAAATGTGCTTTATAAAACACTACGAAAAAAAGATATTCGTGTAAATGATATAAAAGTAAGTGAAAATGTAACACTTCATACGAATGACCGTGTAAAGGTGTTTTTATTAGATGAGCAATTATTTAAAAATGCTACTACTTTAATAGATATTGTTTATGAAGATGAAAATATTATAGTAGTGAATAAACCTTGTGGAATTGAGGTTGTGGGAGAACATTCTTTAACTTACTATTTAAAACAATTCTATGAGAAAAAAAATGCTGATGAAAATACTAGCTTAGAAATAACATCTAATAATAGTTTCTCTAATTTTAAAGAGCCTATTTTTATTGAGCCTTGCCATCGCTTAGATAGAAATACTACTGGTCTTACTTTATTTGCAAAAAATGAGCAAGCTTTATCTATTTTGTTAGAGAAGTTTAAAAATAGGGAGATTGAAAAAATTTATAGGGCTACCGTTTATGGTATTCCAACCCAAAAAGAACAATTGTTAAATGCCTATTTATTTAAAGATCATAAAAAGTCGATAGTATATATTTCAAATGTTCCTAAAAAAGGATATGTAAAAATAGCTACTTATTATAAGGTACTAGAAACGAATGTAAAAGAGCATACCAGTGTATTAGAAGTTAATTTATTAACTGGTAAGACACATCAAATTCGTGCTCATTTAGCCTATATTGGGCATCCTATTATTGGGGACCGGAAAGTATGGTAATAATAAAATTAATAAAAAACTTCATCAAAAAACGCAAATGCTTTGTAGCTATTCTATGAAATTTAAGTTTACTACGCCTTCTGGAATTTTAGATTATTTAGACGAAAAACTAATCAAAATATAGGAGCTAACACTTGTTAGCTCCTATGTTTGCCGAGAAGGCTGTTTTTATCAAGAGTAAGCTCAAATTTGAGCATCTTCGCCAGTTACCGATATACTGGTAGTCTCGCCTTTTTTAATCTCTTGATTTTTCTTCAGTTCTTTCAAATTCATCTTCATGATTGCCTCAAGTTGCTTTCTTTCAATTTCTTGCTGTCTTACCTTGTTGTCTTTCATAGTAAATTTCCTCCTCGATTTTTTTAATTAAAAATGTTACTTCTTATATTATACCACTATTTTATTATTTTTTCAAATTCTTCACTTGATATAACTTCTTTTTCTATTAAAGTTTCTGCAACTTTGTTTAATTTATCTATGTTATTTGCTAAAATAGCTTGTGCTTTTAGGTAAGCATTATCTATCATAATTTTTACTTCTGCGCCTATAGCATCACCAAATTTTTCTCCCAATAGTTGTAGTTCATATGGGTCTTTTTCTGTGTTAATTGAAATTGGTCCTAAGTTATCACTCATACCATATTTGGTAATCATATCTTTTGCAATTTGAGTTGCTACTTCTATATCATTACTTGCTCCTGTTGATATATCATTTAATACAATTTTTTCTGCTGCTCTACCACCAAGTAATGCAATTAATTTTTCTTCCATTTCTGTTTTAGAAATATAGTATTTATCTTCGTTAGTTTTATACATGGTGTAACCACCTGCAATACCACGAGGAATAATAGAAACTTCTTTAATATCTTTTTGTGTTTCTAATTGGCTACTAACAATAGCATGTCCTGCTTCATGAAATGCTGTTAGTTTTTTATCTTTATCTGAAACGACTCTGCTTTGTCTTTCTAGTCCAACAGTTACTTTCTTGATTGCATTTTCTATATCTTCATGTGTAATGGCCTCATGCTTTTCTATGGTAGCAATAATAGCTGCTTCATTTAAAATATTAGCAAGTTCTGCACCTGTAAAACCAGCAGTATCTCCTGCAATATCTTTTAAGTCAACATCTGCTTCTATTTTTTTGTTTTTAGCATGGATTTTTAAAATTTCTTCTCTACCATGCATGTCTGGAAGTGCTATGGTAATTTGCCTATCAAATCTTCCTGGTCTTAATAGAGCTTTATCTAACATTTCTGGTCTATTGGTTGCAGCTAAAACGATAATGGTTTCTTCTGTATCAAATCCATCCATTTCTACTAATAGCTGATTTAATGTTTGGTTATTTTCTGTTTCTGCACCGCTTCCACTTGTTCTTCTAGATCCTATTGCATCAATTTCATCAATAAACACAATACATGGAGCAATTTTTTTTGCTTTTTCAAATAATTTTCTTACTCTAGAAGCTCCAAGCCCTGCAAACATTTCTATAAATTCAGAACCACTCATAGAAATAAATGGTACATTTGCTTCTCCTGCAATTGCTTTTGCAATTAAAGTTTTACCTGTACCTGGATTTCCACAAAGTAGTACTCCTCTTGGAATTTTTGCTCCCATTTCATAGAACTTTTTAGGTTGTTTTAAAAAGTCTACAATTTCTAACATTTCACTCTTTTCTTCTTCTAATCCTGCTACATCATCAAATTTTACTTTAGATTTTGTAGTTTCTGCATCATATACTTTTCCTTTATCTCCTAGTCCTTGCATTTTCATTAAGAAAATAAATAGCACAACAATTAAAATAGTAGGTAATAAAGAAAAGAAGTATTGCATTAGTACTAAAAATATATTTTGTTCTTTTTGAATTAATTCAATTTCATTTCCTTGCAAAGTTTTTTCTTGTACTAATTCTACAAATGCTTGTGTATTTGGTACAATTGATTTTTTTTCTTTTTCTTCTTCTTTTAATTTTACTTTAATAGAGGTACTCCCTACTGTCATTTCTACTTTTTCAATTTTTCCACTATCCATTTGTTTAATTAAGTCTGTATAGGAAATAGCATTATCATCTTTTTCTTTATTTTGATTCATTACGAAAATTGCTGCAACTACAATAAGTATTAATACTATGATTGCTGTAATTACACCATAAAACACTTTTTGATTCTTATTTTCCTTTTTTGGTTTTTGTTCTTCCTCCATTTTTCCTTGTATAATATATGAAAAGTATATTATACTCTCCTTTCTTTATTTTACTCCTCACTTGGCTTGATATTAGCTTGTGGCTCTGGTCCTTGATTATTCTTTGGCACCTTTTCTTCCCCATCTTGACCGTTTTTCTTGTTTTCTTTTCTTTTCATCTTCTTTACGAACTCTTTCTTTTTCTTCTTGCTGCCTTTTTTCTTCTTCTTGTTTTTCAAGTTCTAATTTTACTCTTTCTTGTTCTTTTATAATTTTAGATAATTCCATTTGTTTTTTGATAACATCTGATTTAATCATTAAAATTGCTGTAATGATGTAAATACAAGTAATTGCCATATACATAATAGAAAAATAGCTAATGGTATAACCTGTTAAAATATTAATAACTGCATAAATTAGATTTAACACGATTGGCAGAGTTAAGCTATAAGTAGCAATATTATATGCTGCACTATATTTTAATCTTAAATTAGAACATATTCCGAACTGTATATGCAATAACAGAGCATAGTAATGCATCTAATAAGGTAGTTGCAAAAAAGTTAATAAATATAGCAATAAACATTGCTATAAAAAATGCAATATCTATTTGATACATTTTATTACTTGTTACTAGATTGATAATATCTTGCTTTTCTATGTTTACAAGATGTATTTGATTTGCAATATCTTTTAGATTTATAGTAGTAGTAAGATTAGTCATATTAGTTTTAAAAATGATTTTATCTTTTAAAACAATTGCACCACTATAATAAGTTTTTACTTCTTCTATATAATTATTTACCTGTTCTTCTGATAATATGCCAGTATCTATAATAATTTTTCCATTAAAATTATTTTTTTCATCTATGATAATAGTTTTATTAGGGTTGTCCTTAGCTTTTATATCAAGAACACCGTCTTTAAAAGTAAGCATTTCTATATTATCATTTATGTAATTAGTAATATCTAGTGCTGTTTGATGAAAACGATAGGTAATACTAAGTGTGATAAAGAAAGCAAATATAAGCATTAAAATAACTAAGTAGCCTATGGTTTTACTTATTTTTTGTATTGCTAATTTTTGATATTCTTCTATTTTAATTACACTTATTTTCCATTTTTCCCAAAATGATATTTTGCTTTCTTCTTCCACTTTTTATTTCATTCCTTTCAATTTCTCTTTTATATAACATAAAATCTTATAGTAATTAAAAGCCTATAATTTTTCTATGCTCATACCATCTTTTGTATCCTTAACCATATACCCCTTATCTTTTAACATATCTCTTAATTCATCTGATAAAGCCCAATTTTTTTCTTCTCTTGCTTTTTTTCTTTGGTCTAGTAAATTTTGTATTTCTTCTGGTACTTCTACCTCTTTTGCCTTTTCTAAATATTTTTCACTATTGATTAAATCTAATCCTAGTACTTCATCAAATTTTAATAATAGGTCCGCAATTTGCTTTGATTGTTTTGGATAACGTACTAGTTCCCATACAAGTCCCATTGCTGCTGGCATATTTAAGTCATCATTTATTGTTTCCAAAAATTTATTTTCATATTCTTGTATTTTTTGTTTTTCTATTTCTTCTGTTCCTTTTTGTTGTCTTACAAAGCCTTCTCTTAATCTCATTAGTGCTTTTTGAGTGGCTAAAGCAGTTTCAAAGGTAAAATTTAATTTGGTACGGTAATGGGCTGTAAAACAAAATAACTTATAGGCTAATGGCTCTATTCCTTTTTGAGCTAATTGTTCAATGGTATAGGTATTTCCTAAAGATTTTGACATTTTACCACCATCTACTTGTAAAAAGTCTACATGTAGCCAATAGTTTGCTGGCACTTTTCCTGTTAATCCTTTACTTTGTGCAATTTCGTTTTCATGGTGTGTTGGTATATGGTCAATTCCACCAGTGTGAATATCAAACTCATCACCTAAGTATTTTCTTCCCATTGCAGAACATTCAATGTGCCATCCTGGGTAAGATAATCCCCATGGGCTTTCCCATTTCATAATATGATTTTGAGGTGCTTTAATCCATAGAGCAAAGTCATAGGGGCTTTTCTTTTCTGCATCTACATCTACTCTTGCTCCTGCAATTTGTTCATCAACTTTACGGTTAGATAAAACAGGGTACTTATCTAACTTAGAGATGTCAAAGTAAATGCCTTTGCTTGTTTCATATGCATAGCCACTATTGACTAATCCTTGTACATATTGCAACATTTCTTGTATATGTTCTGTTGCTTTTGCAATAATTTCTGGTCTTTCTATATGAAGTTTTTCCATGTCTTGTAAAAACACATCTGCATAGTATTTTGCAATTTCATAAGGGTCTTTATTTTCTTTTTTGGCTGCCTTTTCCATTTTGTCTTCGCCTTCATCTGCGTCTGATTCTAAATGACCAACATCAGTAATGTTCATAACATGTTTTAAGTTATATCCATTATATTTTAAAACTCTTCTTAATGTATCCATAAAAACATATGCTCTAAAGTTACCTATATGGGCATAGCTATACACTGTTGGTCCGCATGAATAAATACGGACCTGTTTTCCTTCTAGTGGTTTAAACTCTTCCTTTTTCCTTGTTAAAGTATTATATAATTCAATAGTAGCCATGAATACTTAGTCTATGTTAGGTCTAAAATGATTTCCTAACATATCCTCCTTTCCTTATTACTTTTAGGTAGTTGCTGCTTCTTTTTTGTTCGTAGTTGGAGTGGTTGTATTATTAGTAGTATTATTGGTTATATCGTTGGTTGTATTGTTGGTTGGTGGAGTTACAGTATTAGTTGGTGGCACCGTTGTATTAGTTGGTGGTTTTTGTGTGTTGCCACCTGTAGGTGGAGGTGTTGTTTTTAGTTCATTTACTGTAATTACAATTGATACTCCTTTATCTACTTTTGTTCCTTCTGCTAGGCTTTGTCTTAATACTGTTCCATTTGCTTTATCTGAATGTGTTTCATAAATTACTTGAATATTAAGACCTGCTAAAGCTGTTTTAGCTTGTGCTTCTGTCTTACCAACTACATTTGGTATTGTAATTTTACTTGTTTCTTCTGTGTGTTTGTCACAAGTTTCTGTTGGTACTTTATATTTATCTGTTCCTTGTACTGTCCAGTTTGCATTTTGTTCTTTTTCTGGTTTAGCAGTATATGCTTTTTCTTCCACTTCTGTACAATATTGTGTAGCTACCTTTCCACTTTCTTTACACATCTTTACTACCACATGACCATCACATGCTTTTGGTACAGTTCCTGCTGCAAAATATTCTGTATAAGTATTTTTACAGCTTTTTGTTGCAGCTTTTCCAGATTGACTACAAACTTTTGCAGTTACTACACTATCAGGTTTTTCGAATTTTTTTCCTTTTAGGTCTTTGTGTACATTTTTCATAACTGCTGCCCAAATATTTTTAGCATTATTTTCTTTTTGTACTGACCATTTATCTAATTTTCCATATCCATACCATACAGATGCTGCATAATATGGTGTATAACCACAAAGCCATTTATTCGTTTTATTATCAGTAGTTCCAGTTTTTGCTGCTACATCCATACCAGAAATTGCACATTCATGTGCTGAACCTTGTGAACCTTTCACAACATCGATTAAGATGTTAGATATAATATATGCATTTGCTTCTGAAATAACCCTTCTTTTTTCTTGCTTTGGTTCTAAAACCGTTTTACCATCTGAATTTACTAATTTCGTATAAAAGGTTGGCTCAATATATTCTCCGCCATTTGCTAAGGTAGCATAAGCTGCTGCCATTTGTAGTGTACTAGATCCATTAGTTGCGCCGCCAATTGCTAAGGTAATACCATCTTCACCTTTTACATAAGTATTTAAACCAAATGCATGTAAATAATCAATAGCAGTATTTACGCCTACATTTGACATAATTTTCAAGTTTACTACATTGGAAGATCTTTCAATAGATTTTCTAACTGTACATAGTCCATAATAACTTCCTACATTTTTAGGCAAATAATTTAGTCCTGGGAATTTGGTTCTAGTATCATCATATACTGTTGCTGCTGTAATTACTTTTTCTTCCAAGCCTGGAGCTACATTGGCAAGTGGCTTGATAGAAGAACCTGTTTGTCTTTTTGATGTTGCAAAATTCCATGTTTTTCCTTCATCTTGTGTTAAGTCTCCTCCCATAGCAACTACTTTACCATTAGTATGGTCAATAATAGTCATACCTGCATTGGTTCTAATGGTTACTTTTTTATTTTCTCCATTTTCATCCTTTTCTGTAATAGTTTTCTTTTCTACGTATTTGTCTTTTGCCATTTCTTTAACTACTGCTTCTTGAATAGATGATATTTGTGTTGTATATAATTTGTAGCCACCAGATTTAATCATATTAATTGCTTCATCAAAGTCAATGTCTTTTTCTTCTGCTAAATCTCTTGCTGCATTATTAACTGCCTCATTTACAAAATATGAAGTAGAATCAATTTCTATATTTCCTTTTTTAAACTCAAAACCTTTTTCTACTTTTTCTATTGCTTCATTGTATAATCTTTCTGCTTCTTCTGGGTTGTTATCTATTTTGTTTTGTTCTTTCATAAAACCTAATACTAGTTTTGTTCTAGATTTGATTAAGTCTGCATGATTATTTTCTTTATCATATGGGTCATACATATTAGGTGCATTGTTAATACCTGCTAAAAAGGCAGATTCTGCTAAGTCTAAGTCTTTAGCTGATTTTGCGAAATAATATTGTGCACCATATTCTACACCATGTAAATCATTTCCACCTATGAAAATAACATTTAAGTATTTTTCTATAATTTGTGATTTGGTAAGCATACTTTCTATTTGGTAGGCTCTTGACATTTCACGTATTTTTCTTTCTGCACCTTCTGCTCCTGTGTCTGCTTTATCCTTCATTAGGTTTTTAACTAATTGTTGTGTAATGGTACTTCCTCCACCAACATCTGAACTTCCTTTATGTAGAATATAACTTGCAGTAGCTTTTGCTGTTCTTAATAAATCTACACCAGAGTGTTCATAAAATCTTTTATCTTCTATTGCAATATAAGCATCTACAGTATATTTTCCCATTTGGTCAATTGCTATTACTTTCCTATTTCCATTTCCTTTTCCAGCTTCTAATATAGCTATTATATTATTTTTAGAGTCATATATTTCTGTATTTCCATTAGAAATTAATTCTTCTTTGGTAATAGCCCATTTATCACTAAAGAAAACTCCTGCTACCATTCCTACTGCTGCTAAAACAACTAGTACCATTAAAATAAAGAAAATGAGTATTACTCTTTTTAGAACTTTATGCTTCTTTTTTCCTTTTTTAGTCTTTTTACTTTGTTTTATTTGATATTGTTTTGCATGGTCTACATTACTTTTTTTGCTTTTCTTTTTATCTCCCATTAGGATTTCCTCCTCGGCTAAAATTTAACATATTTATTATATAATATATTACGAAAAATGGAAAGTGTTTTAAGAAATTTTTAAGAAGAAAGAGCTATGAAAATACATAGCTCTTTTTTCTATTTCATCTTATCCAAAGATTCCCTTTTTCCTTACGGGTGGTTGCTCATTCATTGTTTTGGCAAGTTTAACTAAAAGTTCTCTTTGTTCTGCAGTTAATCTTTTTGGTACTTGTACTTGTACAGTAAATACAAAATCCCCTTGACCACTACTGTTTAAACTTTTAAATCCTTTATTTTTAATTATAAATTTGGTTCCTGTTTGCGTAGCATCTGGTATTACATATGTTTCTTCTGTTCCATCTACCATTGGAATACGAAGTTCTGCTCCTAATACAGCTTGTGTAAAGGTAATTGGTATGTCGCAAAGTACATTATTACCTTTTCTTGTATAAAGCTTATGTTTTTTTACATGAACCAAAATATATAAGTCACCTTTTGGTCCATTGTTTTCGCCAGGTTCACCTTCTCCTCTTAATACAATAGTTTGGTTATCATCTACGCCTGCTGGAACTTTAACAGATAATCGTACTTGATTACGAACTGTTCCCTTTCCTTTACAAGTTTCGCAAGGTTCTTTAATGACTTTACCAGTTCCATGGCAATTCGTACAAGTTCTCATGGTTTGCATTTGTCCTAAAATAGTGGTTTGTACTTGTTTAATTTGGCCACTTCCATTGCATACACTACACGTTTCTGGATGAGTACCGTGCTTTGCTTCCTTCGCCATGACATGTGCTACAAGTTTCTTTACGATTAATGGTAATATATCTTTCTGTACCTAAAAAGGATTCTTCAAAACTAATTTCTAAGTCATAGCGTAAATCTGCGCCTTTTCTAGGTCCATTTTGTCTAGTATTTCTAGAGCCTCCAAATCCACCTCCAAAGAAAGAAGAAAAAATATCTCCTAAATCTCCAAAGTCATTAAAGCCATCAAATCCTGTAGAGTATGTATAAGTGCCATTTCCGTAAGCACCACTGGCTCCACCAAAACCTTGTGGACCATCTGGACCAAATTGGTCATACATTTGTCTTTTTTGAGAATCTGATAAGGTTTCGTAGGCTTCATTTACTTCTTTAAATTTTGCTTCTGCTTCTGCTTTATTGTCTGGATTGGCATCTGGGTGATATTTTTTTGCAAGCTTTCTATATGCTTTTTTTAGCTCATCGTCACTTGCATTTTTATCTACTCCTAGCACTTCATAATAGTCTCTTTTGCTAGCCATTTTTTCCTCCTATTAGAATTTTTGTTATATTTTTGTTTGTTTTCCCTTTCGTAGTTTCTTTTCATATTAATATTATGTTTTTCTATATAAGTCCTTGAAAATTCTTCTGGTGTTATTTGTAGCCAGTTTAATCTTTCCTTATTTAATAAGACTGACCTAAAATCCAAAATTAATTTTTACTTTTAGGCAGTCTCTCCTAATTCAATCTATTTATCTTCTTCTACTTTATAGTCTGCATCATATACATTGCCATTTTCGTCTGCGTGTGGCTCGCTTGCACCTTGTTCTGTTCCAGTAGCACCTTCTGCTGTAGCTCCTGCATTATTTCCATTTGCAGCTGCTGTTTGTTTATATAGTTGTTCTGTAATAGAGTAGAATACGGTTGTTAGTTTTTCTGTTGCTGCTTTAATAGCTTCTGTATCTGTTCCTTCTAATGCCTTTTTAACATTTGCTATTTCAGTTTCTGCTTTTGCTTTTTCTTCTCCACTAATTTTGTCGCCTAATTCTTCGATTGTTTTTTGGCAGTTATATACTAAGCTTTCTGCATTGTTTCTAGCTTCTATTCCTTCTTTTCTCTTTTTGTCTTCTGCAGCATGTGCTTCTGCATCTTTTACTGCTTGTTCAATGTCTGCATCAGATAGGTTTGTACTTGCAGTAATAGCTACTTGTTGGCTATTTCCTGTTGCCATATCTTTTGCAGATACGTGTACAATACCATTTGCATCTATATCAAATGTTACTTCTATTTGTGGCACTCCACGTGGCGCTGCTGGAATTCCTGTTAATTGAAATCTTCCTAAAGTTTTATTGTCTGCTGCCATTTCACGTTCACCTTGTAACACATGGATTTCTACACTTGTTTGACCATCTGCAGCTGTTGAGAATACTTGTGATTTTTTAGTTGGTATGGTTGTATTTCTTTCAATTAATTTTGTAAATACTCCACCTAATGTTTCAATACCTAGTGATAATGGTGTAACATCTAATAATACTAAGTCTTTTACATCTCCTGATAATACACCACCTTGAATAGCAGCACCAATTGATACGCATTCATCTGGGTTAATTCCTCTATCTGGTTCTTTTCCTGTAATTTTCTTTACTGCTTCTTGAACTGCTGGTACTCTTGTTGAACCACCTACAAGTAGTATTTTGTGTAAGTCGTTTGCAGTAATTCCAGCATCTTTCATTGCTTTTTCTACTGGTATTTTAGTAGCTTCAATTAGGTCATGAATTAATTCTTCAAATTTTGCTCTTGTTAAAGTAATGTCCATATGTTTTGGTCCAGTAGCATCTGCTGTAATAAATGGTAAGTTGATTTGTGTTGCCTGCATACCAGAAAGTTCAATTTTAGCTTTTTCTGCTGCTTCTTTTAGACGTTGCATTGCCATTTTATCTGTTTTCAAATCAATTCCATTTGATTTTTTAAATTCTGCTACTAAGTATTCCATAATTCTATCATCAAAGTCATCTCCACCAAGTTTTGTGTTACCATTAGTAGCTAATACTTCAAATACACCATCTCCTATATCTAGAATAGATACATCGAATGTTCCTCCACCTAAGTCATATACCATTATTTTTTGGTCTTGATCTTCTTTATCCATACCAAATGCTAAAGCTGCTGCTGTAGGTTCGTTGATAATTCTTAATACTTCTAGTCCAGCAATTTTTCCAGCATCTTTTGTTGCTTGTCTTTGGCTGTCACTAAAGTAAGCTGGTACTGTAATAACAGCTTGTGTTACTGGTGATCCTAAATAGTTTTCTGCGTCTGTTTTTAGTTTTTGTAGAATCATTGCTGAGATTTCTTGTGGAGAAAATTCATCTCCTTCTATTTTTACTTTTCTGTTTGTTCCCATGTCTCTTTTAATAGAGATAACTGTGTTTTCTGGATTAGTAACTGCTTGACGTTTTGCAATTTGTCCTACTAGTCTTTCTCCATTTTTAGAAAATGCAACAACAGATGGTGTTGTTCTATTTCCTTCTGCATTAGGAATAACAACTGGCTCTCCTCCTTCCATAACTGATACACATGAGTTTGTTGTTCCTAAATCAATTCCTATAATTTTTCCCATAATAAATCTTCCTTTCTTATTTTTCATTCTTTTTAATTTTTTATATAATCTTAAAAATTAAAATCTAATTTGCTACTACTACCATAGAATGGCGGATAACCTTATTACCAATCATGTAGCCTTTTCTATATTCTTCTTTTACTTCTTTTTCGCCTAGATTTTCATCTACTACTGCACTTACTGCTTCATGAAGTTCTGGGTCAAATGTTTTTCCAATAGCTTCTATTTGTTTTACACCATTTGCTGTCAAAACATCTTTGAACTGTTTCAACACAAGTTCTACACCTTGTTTATAGTTTTCATCTTCTGTATTACTTTCTACTGCTTTTTCTAAGTTGTCTATTACTGGTAAAAAGGCAGATACTACATCTCCCATAATAGAGCTGTACATATCTTCTTTTTCTTTGTTACTTCTTTTTTTGTAATTATCAAATTCTGCTGCTATTCTTTTTAATCTATCTTCTGTTTCTTCTAATTTTAATTTAAGTGTTGCACTTTCTTTTTTTATATCTTCCATACTATTTTCTTTTGTTTCCTTTTCTTTTAATTCTTCTTTACTTGTTTCTTCCATTTTTTTCATGGTTTCTTCACTCATTTTACCGCCTCCTTTTTATTATTGTGTTTTATATCAATTCTAAATGGCAATTACTTTCAAATTTTCCCATTTAGTTTTTTACTAATATATTTCATAACTGAAATTACTTTTGAATAGTCCATTCTTTTTGGTCCAATAATTCCAATGGTACCCAAGTCTTTATTTTGATAACGGTGTTTAAATGTAACAATACTAAAATCTTTTAATTTTTCATTTTCTGTTTCATCACCAATATATACATTAATATCATTTGCAAAACCTGTATTTAATAAGTCTAGTACAATTTCCTTTGTGTCTATTAAATTAATAAAATTTTTTGCTACCTCTAAACTTTTAAACTCTGGTAATTCAAATGCTTTATTGGTTCCCTCTAAATATAGTTTTGACTCTTCATTAATCACTCTTCCTAGTTGTTCCATCACAGGTTTTATTACCTTTAGGCTATAATTCATTTCAGAGAAAATATATTTTTCTAGTGGTTCATCTATTGCATCTAATGGTTTTCCTTTTAATTTATTATTAAAAATAAAATTCAAAGTACTTACTTGTTTTTCAGTAATGTCTTCATCAAACTTGATAATAGTTTCTTTTATAATACCAGTGTCTGTTAAAATAACTGCCATTAACATTCTGCTTCCTAGTAGAACAAATTTAACATCTTCTATATTTTGCATATTTGCTTTTGGACCAATTGCTACAGATGTATAATGTGTTATTTCTGATAAGGTATTTGTTGCAATTTTGGTTAGTTCCTCAATTTCATTTACTTTTGTTTCTAACTTAGATCTAATATATTTAATTTCTTCTAAGCTAATGTCATCTTCTTTTACTAGTTCATCTACATAAAATCGGTAACCTTGTGCAGATGGTATTCTACCGACTTGAGGTATGTGGTTTATCTAAGTAACCACTTTTTTCTAGTTCAACCATTTCATTACGAATAGTTGCACTGCTACAGTCTAACCTATACTTTTGTACAATCATTCCTGAACTGACAGGTTCTGCGGTGTTAATGTATTCATCAATAATTGCTTGTAAAATTTTCTTCTTTCTTTCATCTAACACATTTTTCACCTTCTTAACTGCATTTATGTTTTTAGCACTCTATTAACTCAACTGCTAAACTTTATATATATTATCCCCATTTTTAGCAATTGTCAATATCTTTTGCTAAAAACTTGTGTGAATTTTATGTGAAAGCTATTTTTTGACTAATAAATTGAAGTAGCCAAATAAAAAGCTGCCCTACTAAAAATAGAGCAACTTTCTTACAAAATTATTTCATTAAAATTACATAGCTGATAATGCTATCATTCTTAAAACAATTCCAGTAATAACTAATACAACATCTACGATACCAATAATAATACCTACTATTGCCATCCATTTACCTTTTTCTGTTTCAGCATTAAATTTAGTAATTCCAACAATACCTGTAATTATAGCTACTAGACCACATGGTATTCCAGCAATTACAAGACCTACTAATGAGAAAATTAAACTGATTAAAGCAGATGTATTGATTTTCTTAGCTACTACAGTTCCTTTAGTTGGATTAGCATTTTCCTCTACTGTTTTAGCTCCTACTTCTTTGATTGGATTGTTTTCTTCTTCCATTTTTCATTCCTCCATTATTTTCTATATTTCAATTTATGAACTTTATGTAAAAATTATACACAATTTCTTATAAAATTACAAGTGTTTTTTTTATTTTTATATCTTTGTCTTTGCACAAGAAAAAGCTGTGCAATTCAAAATATTTTTGAAAATACACAGTTATTTTAAACTCTCAAATTTTAGTTTTCACAATGTTCAAAGCTACCAGTATAACACTGAGCGAAAACCGATGTAATCATTCTGACTGTTGCCTGTAATAGTACCTCTACGAATAGAGGCTGGATAGACAGAGCCTGTTTGTTCGTACCAACCACCTCTAATCACACGATTTTTGTCTAGGTAGACTTCCATAGTCCACTCAGCTGCATTCTCTGCTAGGTCATAAATATGTTTTTGCTGATATGATGTATTAGAACCCTATCACTTCCATTGGTTGATGATACACTTCAAGGAATAAAGTTCCATGGCGATACTCCTTTTTGGTGTGTATTTCCATCTGGAGTTGGTACATTAGCTACACTTTTATTTGGTGCATCAGCCTCTAGATTCCTGCCTCAAATCTGGCAATATAAAATCCTCCATTATTGGATACACTTTGATACATTTTTCTATTTTCTTCTGTTGAAGGTGTTGATCCTTCTTTTCCTGCTTTTTTACAAGATTTTTGTGTTTCTTTTGCTGCTTTTTGTGCCATAGTGATAATTCCACTATCACTAAATAGCACGGTTATACTTACTCCTGCTAAAATCAAAAGCACTACAATGGTGACTACTAAGGCAATTAGGGTAATACCTTTTTCTTGGGTTCTTATTACATGTTTCTCTTTCATAAATTTCTTCTCCTTTTTTATGTTTATTTTGTTTCATTTAAAAGTATTTTTTTCTTCTTTCGTTCCTTATTATATATTTTGTTAATAGTATTCTGCAATTAACTGCTCTTATTATGTAGTATGTTGTTTGCATAATTTCAATTCATGTTATGTTTATCGCTACTATGTGTAGCATGTATTACCTCTTTCTATTTGTAAACATGTTTTTTGAACCGTTCTACCAGATTACAAGCTTGTCTTAAAAAAATAACACTAGATTTTTTTATAAATCTAATGTTATTTTAAATTTTTTGATATATTTGTATTATTTAACTTTGTAATTTTTTCATTATCCTTTTTTGAACCGTTCTCCCCTAGTACAAGTATCTTTCGCTTTTACCTATATAAACTCTTCCCAAACTAAATTTGCAAAATCTAGCCCCTTACTCGTTAATTTTATATTATCTCCATCAATTCCAATCAACTCTTCTTTTGTTAATTTTTCTAGTTCAGTATGGTATAAATAAATTGGATTTACTACAAATTTATTTTTAAATTCTTGAATACTAACTCCTTCTAATGTTCTTAATTTTAATAGCATATATTCTTTTTGTCTTTCTTCTAAAGTTTGCTTTTCTTGAATTATTACATTTTTTTCTGGTACTTTTTCTTCATAGTTTTTTATATATTGTTCTATAGAATCAATATTAGAATACCTCATACCTTCTATGTAAGAGTGAGCTGCTGCGCCCACTCCCATATATTCTTTTTGTTCCCAACAATCTAAATTGTGTTTTGCTTTGTAATTTGATTTTGCAAAGTTAGAAATCTCATAATGTTCATAACCACTTTTTTCTAGTAATTGTTTTGTCTTCCAATACATTTGTCTTTCTTTTTCTTCTTCTATTGGTTTAACAATCCCTTCTTTTATTTGTTTTTGTAAGTTAGTTCCTTCTTCTACTATTAAAGAATATACAGAAATATGTTCTGGTTCTAATGATATAATTTCTTCTAATGAATCTTCTAAATCTTGTATAGTTTGATTAGGTAGTGCTAACATTAAGTCTACATTAATATTTTGAAATCCTACTTCTCTTGCTAAATGGTAGGCATCTACAAATTCATAGTAATTGTGTATTCTACCTATTGTTTGTAATAAATGATTTTGGGTTGCTTGTAATCCGATACTTAGTCTATTAATACCACACTTAGCATATTCTTCTAGTTTTTCTATGCTAACTGTTCCTGGGTTTACTTCTATTGTTATTTCTGCTTTTTGATCTACTACATAATTAGCATAAATTGTTTCTAATATTTGTGTAATGTATTTACTTGCTATAAAAGATGGTGTTCCTCCACCAATATATATTGTTTTTACTTGAAATAGAAAATCGGGTGATTTACTTTTATATTTTATTTCTTCTATAAGACTTTTTATATAACGTGGTATCCATTCTTCTTCATTTGCCAGTGAATAAAAGTCACAATAGTAGCATTTTTGTTTACAAAATGGAATATGAATATAAATTCCTATTTCTTTGTTTTGCATTTTTTCATCTCCCCATTTTTTTATTTTCTTCTGCTATTTTTTGAATTGCTTGTAATCTATGGTTTACTCCTGATTTTCCAATTGGAGACTTTAACATTTTTCCTAATTCTATAAGTGATGCTTCTGGATTTTCTATTCTAAGCTTTGCTATTTCTTGCAATTGCTTTGACATTTTTCCTAGTTCTCCAATTTTTTGTAAATAATAAATATCTTCTATTTGCTTAAATGCTGCATTTACTGTTTTACTTAAGTTTGCTGTTTCACAGTTTACTTTTCTATTAATTTGATTTCTCATGTCACGATAAACTCGTATTTCTTCAAATTTTAATACAGAATTATTAGCACCAATAAAAGCTAAAAACTTTGATATTTCTTCTCCATCTTTAGTATATAAAGCTTGTGCTGTTTTCTTTTTTATTCCTTTAAAGTAAATATGGTAATTACTTAAAATATCCCAAACTATTTTCATGTTATCTTCGTTTGAAAATAGTAATTCTAAATGATAAGTATTTTTAGGATTGTTAATAGAACCACCGCCTAAAAAAGCTCCTCTTACAAATGCTTTTTGAAGTAGTTCTTGTTTTTGTATTTGTACTTTATTTAATATAACCTCATTACTTTCATAATAGACTTCTTCTAATTCTAATTTTTGAAATGTAATACAAAATTTTTTTCCATTTACTTCAATATGATGGTTTTGACATTTTAAATTACTTAGTAATTTGCTAAAACGATTAATATTATATTCGTTTTCAGTGGAAAATTTTAGCTTATTTTTTTCCATATTAATATTATTAGTAGACATATAGCCTAGTAGCTCATATTTTACTACTTCTTTATTTGCTAAATTATTCATTTTGTTTAATTCTGCTTTTACCTCACTTGAAAAAGACATTACATTTCACCTACTTTTTTAAAGATAAGTACTCTATCATTACCACCTAAATCTTTAATGGGACTTGTGGTAATTAATTCAAGATTACTTTTACTATTTTCCCATATGTTGATAATTTGATTTCCTTGATCATAGCCTATTTCTAAAAATAAGTAACCATTTGTTTTTAAATAGTTTGATGCGTTTTGTAAGATAATTCTATAAAAGGTAAGCCCATCTTTGCCACCATCTAAAGCTATATGTGGTTCTTTTTTTACTTCTTTTGGCAAATTTGTAATAATATTAGTTTGAATATATGGTGGATTAGATACAATATAGTTAAATTGTTTTTTAGGTATTTGTTCAAACATATTGGAGCAAATGCATTCTATTTTTTCGTTTGTTAAATTTGCTTTTGCATTTTTTATAGTAACATCTAAAGCTTTTTTAGAAATGTCGCTTGCTGTTACCTTTACATTTTGAACATATTTTGCAATCGATATAGCTATTGCTCCACTGCCAGTACATAAGTCTAACACATCGCTTGTTTTGCTGACAGTTTCTAATTGTTTTTGCATAGTTTCAATTACTTTTTCTACTAAAATTTCAGTATCTGGCTGTGGTATTAGTACATTTTCATCCACATAAAAATTAATTCCCATAAATTCTTGTTTATTTGTTATATACTGTAGTGGCTTTCCATTTATCACTTGTTCTAATTTTTCTTGATATTCTTTTTGCTTTTCTATAGATACTTCTTCTAAATTATGAGTTATAAATTGTTCATTTTGTTGTTTTAATATATGATTTAGTAGTTTTTTAGCTTTGAAATAAGCATCTTCTATTTTGTTTTGTTTCAATTTTTCTTCTCCTAAAAGAAGTAATTGTTTTTGGTTCATTTATTTTTCTCTTTTCTTTTTATTTGCTGCTTTTATATTATATCATGCTAGTTTGGAAAGTACAAGTATGCAAAAAACCCCGCCTTAGCCGTAAGGTGAATGAAATTTTAAGGACCTGTTTTCACAGGTGGGTGTCTTGTTGAAAGCTTCTGGGTTTCTTATAGCAAATATGGTATAAGCATACACGCCACCTTCAAAGGCGGACTCCCGTTTAAGATTTGTTGGTTCTAAAATTCCAGTCTACACGCACTATGCAGGGAAAATATATTTTATTATTTACTTTTTTACATTGCTTCTAGCTTGAAGTCTTTTATATTAGCAAAATCAGCAGTTATAGTGTGATCAAATTGTTCTGTTTCTCCTGCTTTAATGTTTGGCATAATAGCTTTAAGTTCTACTATTGTTTCTCCATTTTCTCCTATTAATGTTAATTTTACTGTTTCTCGTTCAAAGTCTGTACTCGCTGTATTTTTAACATTTGCTAATATAACTGTATTTCCAATATTATTTTTTGTAATTTGAATTCCTGTTATTTCTATATCTTTATATTTTTTTGCTTTTTTTAAGTCTTCACTATTATTTAGTTTTGTACCATCATTTAATGTAGTAATATATTTTTCTTTGTTTTGTACATTTTCACTAGTTACTCCATTATTTTGTGTTTTATCTGTATTTTCTTTTCCTTTTGTAAATATATTAATACATACTGCAATGATTAATATAACCACCATAATTCCAATTAATGTAAATACTACTTTCTTTTCTTTTTCTGTCATTTGTATATTCCTCTCTTTTTTATTCTTATTATATTAAAACACAATATTGTAAAAAAGTAAAGATTTTATTTTGTGTTTTTCAAATTTTATTTTTGACTTCTTATTGTACGTATAAGAATCATATCTACAAATATCTTATTTTTAAAATTTATTTATATTACAATTTATGCATAAAAATAATTTAATAAGAAAGGGTGCTATTACATTATTTTATAGCATAATAGATGAAATATGATTAATTTTAATATTATACCATTGTTAAAAAAGCAAGGAAAAAGCAAATATTGGCTTTGTAAGAATATGAATATTACTTCTCATAATTTAAATAGAGTTTTAAAAGGAGAAACCACTTCTATTTCATTTAAATATTTAGAAGATATGTGTAAATATTTAGATTGTGAAATTGGTGAACTAATTTCTTATGAAGAAACTAAGTAGTTACATTTTCTTTTATATTATACAAAGAAAATTATGTATAAATAAATTTTGACATTTACTATATAAAATAGTACAGAAAAAACTTTTTTCTGCACTATTTTAATATACTTTTTTATTACTTAGTTATTAAATATTTTTCTATTTGAATTGCCGCTTCTCTTCCATCTCTTGCTGCCCATGCAACAGTTTGGGTACTTCCAATTAAGTCACCACCTGCAAAAATATTGGTTCCTTCTATATTTTTTTGATTGTTTACTTCTAAATAGTTTTTCTTTGTGTTGGTAAGATTTTGGCTCTCTAATAGGTTAATATTTACTTTAGACCCTACTGCCATTACTACATAATCCATATCCATTTGGTAATTACTATTTTCTATGTCTACTGGTACTTTTCTAGTCTCCCCTTCTTTTTGAACAAGCTCAGTCTTAATACATTCTATTTTTTCTACTTTTTTATTTCCCAATATTTTGTTAATATTAGTTTGAAATAAAAATTCTATTCCTTCTTGCTTTGCCTCACTAATTTCTTTTACTTCTGCTGGCATTTCTATCTCTGATCTTCTATAAATAACAATTACTCTTTTAGCACCTAGCTTTTTTATAGTTCTTGCACAGTCCATTGCAACATTTCCACCACCAATAATTGCAACTTGTTTATTTGTATAGTTTGGATGATTTGCTAATTCCAGTAATGTATTTCCGCCGAAAACTCCTTCTAGTTCTTCTCCTTCTACATTCATTTTTCTTGGAATATTTGCTCCTAATGCTAAAAATACAGCATCATATTGTTTTTGTAATGCATTTAATTGTATATCTTTTCCTAACTCTTGATGATATTTTACTTCTATTCCTAAATTTAGAATAGATTGTATTGTTCTATGTAAAATTTCTCTTTGTAGTCTAAATTCTGGTATTCCATGACTTAAAATACCTCCAAGTTCCCCATATTTTTCGTAAATGGTAATGGTTGCTCCTTTTCTAGCTAAAAAGCTGCTAGCAGTTAAACCTGCTGGTCCACCACCTATAATTGCTACCTTTTTTCCTTTTAAGGTTGTTTCTATTTCTATATTTTTATCATATCCATTTTTTAGTGCAGTATCAAATACATATGCCTCTAGCTCTCCTATATTAACAGGCTCACCTTTGATTCCTCTTACACAACTACCTTGACATTGTTTTTGGTGTGGGCATATTCTACCACAAACACTACCTAATGCTGTAGTTTTTAGTAGAGTTTGATAGGCTTGTTCTAATTTTCCTTCTTTGGTAAGTTTAATAAATGTTGGTATGTCATTTGATAATGGACAACCATTTTTGCTGCATGGTTTTACTGTGCAATTTAAACAATAATTAGCTAAATTTTGTATTTGCTCGTTCATCTTTTTATTTCCCTTCTATTAATTACAAATATTTAATCCCTTTTTTCTACAAAGCTTGTCATATATCATTTTGCTTTAATTCTTCATACTTATTTACTACTTGTTTTAAATCTTTCCAAAATTCAATTTTCTTATTTTCATCTCTTAAAAGTGCTGCTGGATGCCAAGTTGGCATATACAAAATGCCTTTTTGCTCAATCCAATTGCCTCTAGCTGCTGTTATTCCATAGTTCTTCCCTAAAATATTTTTTAACGCTGTATTTCCTAGTAATACAATAATTTTAGGTTTAACTAAAACCACTTGATTTCGTAAATAATTTAAGCAAGCTACCGCTTCTACTTCTTCTGGAACTCTGTTTGCAGGTGGTCTACATTTTACAATGTTTGCAATATATACTTCTTCTCTTTTAATTCCTAATCCTTGAAATGCTTTGTTCATAAGCTGTCCTGCTTTTCCTACAAAAGGTAGACCTTGACTATCTTCATCTGCTCCTGGGCCTTCTCCTATAAACATAATAGTTGCCTCTTTATTTCCTTCTCCAAACACAATGTTATGCCTATTTTGAGATAGCTTACACTTTTGGCAATTTTGAATACTTTGTTCTAGTTCTTCCCATGTTTCGTACATTTCTTACCTCTCTTTTATTTTCTTTCTATTATTTTGACTTTCTTATTTTACACATTCTTCTAATAACTGTATTTTTTCTTCTGCATTCGTATCTATTTTTGCCATTGTTCCAATTGGAATGACTGTTTTTTTGTCAATATGTCCAAAATTATTAGACTTAATAATTGGAAATGTATATTTTCCCTCTAAAGTATCTAGTAGAATTTGCTCTATTGCTACACTCCCATCATAATTACCAAGCCATATTCCTTTTATTTTATCAAATACTCCATTTTGCTTCATATGGTATAAATAATTACTTACTAATGCTGGTGGTGTTTCTAAAAATAGCTCTTCTAAAAATAAAATTTTATCTGTAAAATCAATTGCGTAATTTCCAGATACCATTCCATTAACCAAACTTAAATTTCCACCTACTAAAATACCTTTTACATTTCCTTCTTTTATTGTAATATATTCATCTTCTGCTTTTCCTAACTTAAGGGCTCCTTGATGAAAACGTTTCATAACTTCTTCATAACCATATTCTGTTTGCCATGAAGTTAAAGCTTTAAAGGTAGGTCCATGAAATGTAACTAATCCTGTTTTACTATAAATTGCATTTAAAAGTGAGGTAGAATCACTAAAACCACAAATAATTTTTGGATTATATTTAATTGCATCATAATCTATATATTCAAATGTAGTGTTAGAATTAAACCCACCAGAAATACAAAAAATCGCTTTTACTTCTTTATCTTGAAACATAGAGTTAATATCTTCTGCTTTTTCTCTTGCTGTTGTCCCATATCCTAATGTATTTTTTAATGCGTTTTTAGCAAATTTTACATGAAAGCCTGAAGCTTCCATTAAGCAAATAGATTGATTAATAATTTCTAAATCATCTTTTGTTATAGCATCTGAAGGAGCAATTAATCCTATATAATCTCCTTTTTTTAATTTTTCTGGTATCATTTTTTCCTCCTTTTATCATTTAACCTTAACATATATTTTTTAATTTTTCACTCATAGTCAATAAGAATGCTAGGTTTATGAATAATATTTTTTAAATCTTGCAAATAATTGCTGCATTTCTGCCAGAAAGTTCTTTATCTTTTCTATATGAGTGAAATTTATCACTATGGCATACGGTACATAAATTACTATCTATGATGTTTTCTTCTTTTAGTCCCATTTGTCTTAAAAGAATTTTATTGATTTCTACAGTATCTATTACATATTTTTGTTTTCCTTGTTTTATTTGCATCTTTTGTATAATTTGCTCTATTTCTTGTAGGTTTTTATATTCATTATAAAATAACTCTTTTACATCCTCTTCTACTTCAAAGCAGCATTCTCTAATGCTTGGGCATATGCAGCAAATAATATCTTTGGGATTACTTTTATAATTTTGCACCATTTGGTTAACTGCATTTTGGCTTATTTTTTGAAGTGTGCCTCTCCATCCCGAATGAATGCTACCTACTACCTTTTTCGCAGGGTCAAATAGTAATAAAGATATGCAATCTGCTGATGTAGTAAGTAAGATAAGATTTGGCTTATTAGTTAAAATACCATCTACTTCTTGCAAATTTTCTACTTGATTAACAATTTGTACATGGTTTGTATGTGTTTGATGTGGTTTGATGATATTTTCTGCTTTTAATTGATTGTTTTTTGGTATGTTACTTTTTGTTTCTATATTGTTTTGATTTAAGCAGTCACAAATTTTATTGCAACTTTGTTTATATTTTTCTTCATCTTTATATATTGGTGGAAAATTTAGTTCATTATTACTTCTTAATGTATAGCAATGTGTAATTTCAGGATATTGTAATAACCTTTTAAATTGTAAATATTGAAGATTACCTTCCTTGCAACATATTAAATTCTCGTTTTCCCACATAATTTGCATATAGCTTTCCTCCATACCAATTTAATTTATATTTTTTCCATTTTGCTTTTATTTCATGCCAATTTAATTTGTATTATTTTATGCTATTTATAAGAAAAAATCAAGTTTAAACTGCTTTTTTGTATCGTCTTATCAGTATTTAAGTACCTTTCCAGTTTAAATACAAAAACGACCTACTGGTCGTTTTTAGTTTTTTCATTAATTTTTTCTAGTATCGCTTCTTTCGATAAATTTGGTATGTACCTATAACTATTTTTCGTAGTTTGATTAAACTGACAAATTGATTGATAGCTACAATACTCACATGGCGTTTTTTTACCTTGCATATGGTAATATGGTTCTATGGCAATATTTCCATTTAAAATTTCTTTTGAAATTTGTTTTATAATTGTGTCCATATAATGTTGCAAATTTTCAAATTGTTTATGATTTAGTGTATTTGCTTTTTGGCTTACTTCTCCTTCTTTATTTAGATAAGCTGTCACAATGTTAGAGTTACCATTAATTAGGGTTGTATCCATCTTTTTTACAATTTGGCTATCTGCTAAAATAAGTCCCTGCATTCTAAACTGTTTTCTTAGTTCTTGCTTGATTTGTTCTTCATCCATTTGACTGTTTCCATTTAAAATAGGATCTATCAAATTAAAATAAAACACACCAGCTGGTAATACATCTTCTTTTTTACATGTTGCATCCAAATAAGTTAATAGTTGCAATTGTAGTCCTGCTAGCACTTCGTTTAGGTTCATATTTTTAATAGAAGATTTATAGTCTATAATGCGAATATAGTTTCCGATTGCTAGTTTTGGCAATATCCATTCTATCAATTTTTCCTGTTATTTGTACTTTCTTTTCATTTTCCAATTCAAATACAATAGGTGGATATTTTTTTCCTTCATTGAATTCTATTTCATGTCCTACTACTTCAAAATCGCTATACTGTATACTTTCTACAATATATTGCATTGATTTTACAATTACCTTCTTTAATCTTTGTGCTAGCACTCTATACCTTGGAATACTATTAAAAATGTCATATTTTTTTAGTTCTAATTTTTCTTGTACAATTTCTTGTGTTAACTTTTGTGTTTGCTCTTTCGTAATTTGTTTTACCGAAATTTGCCTTTCTTCTAGTCTTTCAAAAAAACCATCTATTACTTCATGCATAAAGTTTCCTGTATCTATTGCTTCTACTTTAAAAGTATTTTTTTCTTTCAAATTTAGTGCGTATTTTAAGTAATAAGAAAACGCACATGATTTATACTGTTCTAAACGTGATACACTTGTTTTCAAAGTATCTCCATATATTTTTTGTATATTGCCTTGTGTTATTGTTTCTGGTTTGTTTTGATATGCTAGTGCTTTTAGACTATTTTCTAATTTTTCTGGTTCATTTTTTAAATAGTACTCATATACTTGAAACCATATTTCTTCTATTTCTTTTCCCTCTTGCAAATTTCTTAGTTGAATTAAAAGCTCATCAAATGTAGTATTTTTTAATAAAACTTCACCTTTTCTTTCTACTATATCACTTTGTTCTTGCAATTTTGGAAATATTCTTTTTATTTTATTTACAATAATAGATGACCTTAATGTTTTTCCTTCGCTGTCTGAAGATGAATATGATAAATATAGTTTTTCTTCTGCTGTTGTTAGGGATTTATAAATATTAAAATTATCGTCATATAGCTTTTCAATAGTTCCTTTTGCAAGTTCTATTCCATTTTTTTTTAGTATTTCTCTGTCGCTGTCGTCTAAAAATCCTTCGTCTTTTTGAATGCTTGGAAATTTCCCATCATTTAGTCCTATTAAAAATACTGCCTTTACTTTATGAGAACGAGAACGGTCTACATCACCTACAATAACTTGATCTGCTGTGGCTGGAATAATTCCTAAGTCGACCTGGCTTAGACCCATCTTTAAAATTTTAGCATATTTATCAAATGTTATATTTTCTTCTCCTAATACTAAAACAATCTCATCAAATAGGCTTATGATAGTTTGAAAGCTCATTTCATATTCTTTGGATTTTTCTATTAGTTTTTTTTGTTGTAATTTTGCAATTTTTTCTTCTAGCTTTTCATATATATGATTAGCCTTTAAAAAGTAATAAATTTGAGCTGTAATTTCTTTTACTGTTTTTAGTCCTTGTAACTGCTTTTTAAATTCTAATAATGGATTTATCACCTGCTCTTTGCTATATAAAATTGTTTGTTTTTTTTCTTCTGTTTCATCATAAAAATTCCATTCCTTATTATACCACTTGCTTCCTTTTATTCCCCATTTAAGACAATAATTTTCTAGTATGGCTATTTGACTTTGTTCCAAATTTAAAAATCCAGTTTTAATATAACTAAATACCGCTTCATAAGACCAGTTTTTCGCAAAAACATCTAATAAAGCCAAAATGAATTTTACTAGCAAATTATTACTTAAGTCCTTCTTTTCGTCTATAAAAACTGGAATGTGATAACTTGCAAAAATAACCTTGCATAAACTCGCATAGGTTGTAATATCCTTTGTAATAACTGCTATATCTTCGTACCTATAACCCTGTTTTACAAGCTTTGTTATTTGAGTTGCTACTTGCTCTATTTCTGAATATGGGTTATTGCTTAAAAAAAGTAAAATATCTTTTACCTCTTTTTCATGTTTTTGGTAAAATGGCTGACTCATATTTTCTGCCAAATGTTGTAGCTCTACTGATTTAAATCTTTTATTTGCTTGCATGCAAATTGGCTCTTCAATAGAAATATTTTCACTTTTAGCAATTTCTAAAATTCTATTTGCTGTTTGTTTGTTTGCATAAAAAATATCTACATCTGGGTTTGTATTTTTTTCTAAATTATCTGCACATATTGTAATGGTTACTTTATTAGATTGCTTCATTAGCTTTCTTAGCACTTCATATTCTTGCAAAGTAAAACCTGCAAATTCATCAATATATATATCGCAGCCAGTAAACTCTTTAGACTGTTCTAACCTCTCTGCTAAAAGCGTAAGCCCATCATTTTCATCAATATAATTATTTTCAATAATTTTGGTATATAAATCATATATTGTTGTAATATCTTGTAGTTTTGCTTTTAAATATTTGTTTTCTTCATTGTTTGTTACCTCTTTGATGGTATTTGCTGAAATTCTATGTTTTTTTAACTCTGTTATTTGCCTTGCTATCATCTCTACATTTTCATCTGAAGAACCTAAAAAATTAAAATTATTTTTTTTGTTTAATAACATGTGATCAATCAACATAGCCCTTCCAGAACTTGCTAAACGAAGTCTTGTTTTTCCACCCACTTCATTTAAAACACGATACGCCATACGAGCAAATGTAATAACCTCTGCCGTCAACATGCTACTTGTAGGAGCTGTATCTAATAACTGCTTTTCTGCAGTAAATGAAAATTGCTCTGGCGTAATAATTTTAATTGGATGACTTTTTTTCTTTTTTACTTCTTCTTGTACTATTTGAAATAGGTAAGTAGTTTTACCGCTTCCAGCAGTACCATATATAATTTGTAGGCTCATTTTTCTCTCCTTGTTTAGGACGGGGGTAAGCACCCTAAATAGGGTATGTTGGGACAGGTCTTCTCCTACAGCTATCTAGTACATTCCACTAGATAGCTCCATCCATTTCTATTTATTGTTTTCCAACTTAAAAGTTGTTTGGTCTTTTTTGCAGCGTCCCTCAGTTACCCTAAATAGGGTGACTGACCACCGTCCCTGAACCAGTAAAATAGGTATTGTTGGGCGATGCCTGCTAAGTTTCCATACTTTTCTGCTGCTAGTTTTTGTATTTGCTGTGGTTTTAGTTTGTTTTCTTCTGGTAGTTTAAAGTATAGTTCATTCATTACTCTTTTTACCCATACATCGATTGGAAATACTTCTAGGCATTTTAGGGTGGAAAATAGCATAATACAGTCTGCTACTTTTGGTCCAATTCCTGGCAAAGTGAGTAATATTTCTTTTACTTTATTTATTTGTTTTTCTTGTTTTAACTTTTCTAAATCTAGTTGTTTGTTTACAATTATTTTTGTTGTTTCATATACTCTTTTATCTCTAAAGCCTAAGCCTAAATTTCTTAGGTCTTGCACAGTTGCTTTTTGTAATTCTTCTGGTGTTGGAAAGGTGTAATAGGTTGTGTTTTTCCAAGTTATAGGTTTTCCGTATTGTTTTGCTATTTTTTCGATAATTCCTTTTATTCTTGGTATGTTATTATTGGCAGATATGATAAATGAGATAATGGTTTCCCATAAGTCTTGATTTAGTATTCTAATTCCGTTTCCATACTGAATACTTGTTTCTAAATATGTATCTATTTTACTTAATTTGTTTTTTATTTGTTCATAGTTTCTGTTAAGGTCAAAATATTCTTCTACTGTTTGCTTTATATTGTTTTGACATATGCCTTGAAAAACTATCTTACCATTTTCTTCTTTTACATTTAACACATTATTTTTAAAAATACCTGTATAACTTCCATCTTTTTGTTTATTCCATCTAAAGCATTGACCACATTCAAATATGTGCTCTAAATGAAATGTTTGTATTTTTTCTATGGTATATGTTTGTTCTTGCATTTTTATTTGAACCTTTCTTAAATATTTTTGGCACTACTATTATTATACATGAAAAGACAGCATTTTTAAATACTGTCTTTTCATTTTTTTATTACTAATTAAAAACTTTATTGAATCATACAACTTGCATTTAGCTTTTTACTTGACAATTCTTTTCTTAATTATGTTTAAACCCTTTGCCCCATGTCTCACGTGCGTTAGCAATTACAATAAAGGCTTTTGGGTCTATTTTTACTGCAATTTGTTTTATTTTTGCAACTTCATTTCTTGCTCCTACACAAAATAGCATCATTTTCTTTTCTTTAGTGTACATTCCTTTTGCATAAATTCCTGTACTTCCTCTTTGTAGTTTATCTCCTACCTCTTTTGCAATTTCTTTATATTTGTTAGATACAATTAACATCATTTTAGTAAAGTTAACACCTTCAAATATAATGTCTATCATTTTTCCCATTAAATAAATAGCTATAGCAGAATATAATCCTATTTCTATTGTTTTAAAGAAAAATACATTTAGTGTGATAATAACAACATCTATCACAACAATTAAACTGCTTGTTCTAATATATGGTTTATATACTTTTGCTATATAAGAGATGAGGTCTGTTCCTCCTGTTGAGGAACCTGACTTTAATACTAATGCTAAGCCTAATCCAATACATATTCCACCATAAATACATGCAAGAAATCTATCTTGTGTAAGTGCTGGCATTTTATCAAATAGATCAATAAAGACTGATAATAATGTTGTTCCAATGATTGACTTTACTAATAGTTTTTTTCCCACTTTAAAAAATGCCCATATAAAAAATGGAATGTTTAATACAAATATGGTGGTTCCAAGAGGAAAACTAAAAAGATAATAAAATATAGTTGCAATACCTGAAAATCCTCCTGAGGAAAGTTGATTAGGTAATAGAAAAAGAGAGGTTCCTATTGCCATAATCATACATCCTAATACTAAATATGTCGCTTCTATTAAATTATTTTTTAGTGTAAATATTTTTTTTGTTTTTGTATAATTCATAAAAATCACCTATTATTACCATTATTTGCAACAATAGGTGTTTTTATTCAATTAAATATTATAAACGTAAATTAGCTATTTATTGCTATTTTTACGCTTTCAAAACACATTGCATGTGTTTTTCGTTGGATGCTCATGCTATTCAAATTGTGATAAATCACAATTTTACCACTCACACTCTACAAAATTAGTAGTAGATAGCTAACTTACTTTAAATAACATCTTACTTTTTTAGTTTTTCTCTTTCTTCTTGAAGAATATCTTCATATGTTTTTTCTATTTCAATATGAAAAGAACCTTTTTTTATAGTTTCATCTGGTTTTACCATAACATCTACGTCATAAATTTCTTTTAATTTTAAGATATTTTCTTTTTTATGACCAATAATGGTATTGATATTTTCTGGATTTGCAGTAATTAGTACTTGCATTACCTTTACATTAAATTTTTTGATTTTGGCTACTATTTCATCATACCACATACTAGATTCTACTAATTGCCTAAATGCTGGATGGTATGGTCCTGCTACAACTTGACTTTGGCTAGTAGATGGATCTGAAATTTCTTCTGTATTTTGAAGCCCTACTCTTATTACTTCTACTTTTGCTTTATTGAATAATTGCATTACTTCTTTTGAACGTTCTACTGCTTGTTCTACATTTAAAGGTATATATTCTCCTTCTTGATATTCTTCTTCTAATTTGGTCTGTTTTATAACAAGTACTGGATAAATACGTACAATTTTTGGTTTTAATTTAATTAACTGTTTTGCTGTATTTACTTCATCTAATTTAGTACTTTCTGGCAGTCCTATCATCATTTGATGCCCCAATATAAAACCATTCCATCGAATCAAAGAAGATGCCTTTTTTACTTGTTCGAATGTATGCCCTCTATGTGCTTTTGCTAGAATATAGTCATTAGTAGATTGTACACCAAGTTCAATTGTTTTTACATGATATTTTTTTAGTCTTTTTAATATATTTTTATCTATATAGTCTGGTCTTGTTGAAATACGAATGCTGTTTATTTTTCCATTTTCTATATATTCATTTGCTACTTCTAATAATTCATTTTGAATTTCTTCTTCTATTGCTGTAAAACTTCCACCAAAAAATGCAACTTCTACATACTTTGAGTCATCTTTGAAACTCTTTAAATAATATTCTATGGTTTCTTTTACATCATTTGCTGTTACTTGTTTGGTTTGCCCACTAATTTGTTTTTGATTACAAAAAGTACATGTATGAGGACATCCTAGGTGTGGTACAAAGATTGGTATAATATATTCTTTTTTCATTTTGTTTTTATGTTAGCTTTAAAGTACTAACATATTCTCCTTTCCTATTATATATTTTCTAATGCTTTTTGAGCAGCTTGCATTTCTGCTTGTTTTTTTGTTTTTCCCTCTCCTGTTGCTAATGGTTTTCCATCACAAGAGACTTGTGCTGTAAAAGTTTTATCATGGTCTGGTCCATGTGTTTTTATAATTTTATATACAATATGTACATTTCCATGTTCTTGTAATTTTTCTTGTAAGACAGTTTTATGATCCTTCATTCCTACATTTTTGCTAGATTCTTCAATAGCTTCTTTCAAATTTTCTATAATAAATTTTTCTGCTTGTTCTAAGTTACTATCAAAATAAATAGCTGCAATAACTGCCTCAATACTATCTGCCAAAATAGCTGGTTTTGTTTTTCCGTTTGCTTACAATTTCGCTTTTTCCCAGATATAAGAAATCACTAAAATGATGCCTTTGTGCCACTATATAGAGACTATCTTCGCAAACTACTTCTGCTCTCACTTTAGTCATTTCTCCTTCTTTTAATTTTGGATAATTGTTATAAATATATTTACTCGATAAAAATTCTAATATACTATCGCCTAAAAATTCTAGTTTTTCATTGCTTTGTGTATGATGATCATAGGCATATGAAGTATGTGTTAGAGCATTTTTTAAAAGTTCTTTATTTCGAAAAGTATATCCAATACTTTGTTCTAATTTTGTAAAATCCATAGTTTTCTCCTTTCCTACTATGTTCTTATTATACTCTAGTTAATTATAAAAATCAAATAAAATTTATGTAAAAAAAGAAAGGCTTATGCCCCTCTCTTTTTTACTTCATTATTTAAGCAACATTATCTTTAATATATTCTACAACATCGCCTACTGTAACAACCTTTTCTGCATCAGCATCTGGAATTTCTATATCAAATTCTTCTTCTAATGCCATTATTAATTCAACAATGTCTAAAGAGTCTGCTCCTAGGTCATCTATAAAAGATGCCTCCATAGTAACTGCTGTATCAGCAACACCTAATTGTTCTACAATGATACCTTTTACTTTTTCAAAAACTTCTTCTGAACTCATAGCTGTCTCATTCACCTCCTTTAATTTGTTTAACTTTGCTTACCTACAAGATAATATATATTATATTAATTGTCAAGGATTTTTTCAAAATATTTTATTTTATTCTTCTAGTTTAGCTTCTTTTTGTTTTAATATCGTTTGTTCTTTTTCAAATTCCTTGATTAATTGTTCTACTGCCTCATTTTTTACAAATTGTTCTGCTTGCTTTATGGTAAATTCAAATAATTTTTCATCACTACTACCATGTGCTTTTACTATTGGTTTTTTTACTCCTAAAAATAATGCACCACCATATTCTTTGTAATCTACTGTTTTTGCAAATCGATTAATAGCAGGAAGACTTGGTATTGCTGCTAATTTAGAAATAATATTTTTCTTTAAGCTTTCAGATAAGGTTCTTTTTACAAATTTTCCCAATCCTTCTACTGCTTTTAAGAAAATGTTTCCTGTAAAGCCATCTGTTACAATAATATCTACTTTTCCTGAAAAGGCATCTCTTCCTTCTACATTTCCAATAAAGTTAATATTCATTCCTTCAGCTTTTTCTTTTAATAAATTATAAGAAGATTTTGTAAGATCATTTCCTTTTGTTTCTTCTGTTCCGATATTTAATAAGCCTACTTTAGGATTTTTTACACCTAAGGTGGTTTCTAAGTAAATACTAGCCATTTGTGCAAATTGTAATAAGTTAATTGGCTTACAGTTTGTATTTGCGCCACAATCCATTAATACTAATCTACTTTTATATGCTGGAAGTATTCCTGCTAAAGCTGGCCTATCTACTCCTTTAATTCTTCCCACTAACAAGGTTGCTCCTGTAAGTAGGGCGCCAGAGTTACCTGCAGAGATAAATACATCTCCTTTACCTTCTTTTAGCATATTAAATCCTACTACCATTGAAGAATCTTTTTTGTGTTTAATAGCTTGAGTAGGAATGTCTTCCATTTCTATTGTTTCTGTTGTATGATGAATTTTTAGTCTTGAAGATATTTCTTCAAGTTCTTTTCCATAAAGTTCTTTTACTTTTGAGCGAATGATTTCTTCATTACCTATTAATATTACTTCTGCCTCTATTTGATCAATTGCTTTTATTGCGCCTTTTATATTAGCGTCTGGGGCTTTATCTCCACCCATGGCATCTAATAGTATTTTCATTTGCTTTCTCCTTTTAGCATTTTTCTTTTTTATAATATATTATTACTTTCCTATTTTATAACTTCTATTTCATAAAGTCAATGTTTGATTTAAAGTTTTTTTGCTACCTGACCTAGTAGTTCAAATATTCCTTATAATAACATTAAAAGATGCCTTCATTTTGTTGTTTTAAGAAGTTACTACTTTTTTAGAATAAGAAAGGTAACCTAGCCTTGCTTTATATGAAAAAATCGCTGGATTTTTTTCCATATAAAACAAAATAAAAAGTATATGTTCTTATTTTATAAGTTACATATACTCTTTATTTTAAAGCATTTTATTTACTATGTTTTACAAAATTATTGTAATTCAATAGTTGCTCCTACTTCTTCAAATTTAGCTTTTAGTTCTTCAGCTTCTTCTTTTTTAACGCCTTCTTTAACTGCTTTTGGAGCACCATCAACTAAATCTTTAGCTTCTTTTAATCCTAATCCTGTAGCATCTCTAACTACTTTGATTACTTGAATTTTGTTTGCTCCTGCGTCTTTTAATACTACATTAAATTCTGATTTTTCTTCAGCTGCTCCAGCTGCTCCAGCTGCTGCTGGTGCTGCAACTGCTTGTGCAGATACTCCATATTTTTCTTCAATTCCTTTTACTAATTCAGCTAATTCAACAACTGTTAAAGTGTCGATAGTTTCTAACATTTCTTCAATTTTTGTCATTTTAAAATGACCTCCTTCTTTTTTATTTTATTTTTTACAAATTTTACAATTTTAATTAAAGCGAATATTGCTAGGCAAACCAATAAAAATTTTTGAGATAGTACGCTTTTTGTACATCGAAAAAAATTTTATGCAGTTTAACAACGCAAGATGAAGCTTTTCATTAAAATTTAGGCATTAGCCTCCTTTTGTCCCCTAACTGCATCAAGTGCAACTGCCAACTTAGAAATATTTCCAAGTAAAGCACCAGCCAATTGTGCAATAAGATCTTGTCTTGATGGTAATTTTGCTAAAGTAATAATTTCTTCAGCTGTCATTACTTTTCCATCAATAATTCCACCTTTAATTTTGTAGAATTCATTTGTTTTAGAAAAATTATAGATTACTTTAGATGGTTCTAGATAGTCTTCTGTTCCTATAACAATTGCTGTTGGTCCTTCTAATAATTCATCTAATCCATTTTCTCCATTTGCATTTAATGCTCTTTTAATAATGTTGTTTTTAATAACTTTATATTCTGTGTTTGTATTTCTTAAATCTGTTCTTAATTTTGTTACATCTTCAACATTAATTCCTCTGTAATCTGTTAAAAGAATTACTGTTGCATCTTTTAATTTTTCTGCTAGTTTTTTTACTTCTTCTTCTTTTTGTTTAATAATTGTGTTACTTGCCATTTTTTTCACCTCCCAATAGTGTTTAGCATTATATAGGTTATACACTTAAATATGTATTTACTATAAAATAATAAAATAAAATCCAATTAATATTTGCCTAAAATTGAGACAAAGATTAATTGGATAAAATCCGATTCTTTGCCTCGGTAAGACTTAAGAATAATGCTTACTTTCTTCGGCCATATTAATTTATTTTTGATCAATATACATACTTGGTCCCATTGTGGTTGATATTGCTACACTTTTAATGTATTGTCCTTTTGCTGCAGCTGGTTTTGCTTTAATAATAGCATTCATAACTGTTTCATAGTTTTCTAATAGCTTATCTGTTCCAAATGAAACTTTACCAAATCCTAAATGAACAATATTATTTTTGTCAAGTCTATATTCTACTTTTCCTGATTTGATTTCTTCAATTGCTTTTGTAACATCCATTGTTACTGTACCAGATTTTGGGTTTGGCATTAAACCTTTTGGTCCTAATACTTTACCAAGTCTTCCAACAACTCCCATCATATCTGGAGTTGCTACAATAACATCATAATCAAACCAATTTTCTTTTTCGATTTTTGGTATTAATTCTTCTGCACCAACAAAGTCAGCTCCAGCTTTTACAGCTTCATCTGCTTTTGGACCTTTTGCAAATACTAATACTCTTTGTGTTTTACCAGTTCCATTTGGAAGTACTGTTGTACCTCTTACTTGTTGGTCTGCTTGTTTTGAGTCAACACCTAACTTAACATGAAGTTCTACTGTTTCATCAAATTTTGTTTTTGGCATTTTTTCAACTGTATCTAATGCTTCTTTTGCACCATACAATTTTTTTCTATCAATTAGTTTTTCTGCTTCTTGATATCTTTTTCCTTTTTTCATATTTTACCTCCTTTGGTTCTAACGAAGTAAGTATTTTTACTTCTCCCAATTAATTTGCTGCTTTATGCATTTTTTAGTTACTATTCTTCTACAGTAACACCCATAGATCTTGCAGTACCTGCTACCATTCTCATTGCTGCTTCTAGTGATGCTGCATTTAAGTCTGGCATTTTCTTATTTGCAATTTCTTCCACTTGTGCTTTAGTTAATTTTGCAACTTTTTCTCTATTAGGTTTTCCAGAACCTTTTTCTATTTTTGCAGCTTGTTTAATTAAAACTGCCATAGGTGGTTCTTTTGTAATAAATTCAAATGATTTATCTTTGTAAACTGTAATAACAACAGGAACAACTGTATTTCCCATAGCTGCAGTTTTGTCATTGAATTGTTTTACGAAATCCATAATGTTAACACCTGCTGCACCTAATGCTGGACCTACTGGTGGGGCTGGTGAAGCCTTTCCTGCTGGAATTTGTAATTTAACTACACTTCCTATTTCCTTTTCTGCCATAGTGTTATAGCACCTCCTTTAGTTTTTAATATGTATATTAATCTAATAATTTAGATTATTAACTTGTTATAAATTAAACTTTATAGTTTTTGAACTTGAGCAAACTCTAGCTCAACTGGCGTCTCTCTTCCAAACATAGATACTAGTACTTTTACTTTATGTTTTTCTTTGTTAATTTCTATTACAGTTCCTGTAAAATCAGTTAATGGTCCATCAATAATGCGAACTGTTTCATTAACATCATAATCAACATTAACTACTGCTTGTTCAAATCCCATTTTTCTAATTTCTTCATCTGTTAATGGAATTGGATCTGTACCAGAACCTACAAAGCCTGTAACGCCTCTAGTATTTCTTACAATATACCAAGTTTTTTCTGTTACAATCATTTTAACTAAAACATAACCTGGAAAAACTTTTTTAATGTTTGTTTTTCTTTGACCATCCTTAATTTCAATTTGTTCTTCCATTGGAACAATAATTTCAAAAAAGAATTCTTCTAGCTCTCTGTTTTTAATTGTTTTTTCTAAGTCTGTTTTAACTTTGTTTTCATAACCAGAATAAGTATGTACTACATACCATCTTGGTACTAAGTTTTCATTTTCTTGAGACATTTTTTTAGCCTCCTTATTATTCATTTGCTGTATTATTTTCAGCTTCATTATTCTCAGTAGAGTTTGATTCTTCATTGCCAAGAATATTATCTACTGCATTTTGTGTTTCTTGATTAGTATTTGTATTTTCTGCTTGTTCATTATGTGTTCCTACAAATCCTTTTAGTTTGTTGATTCCGTAATTATTCATTGTTTCAAAAACTAAATCCAACGCAAATACAATAATAGCTGTAATTAACGCAATACTAATAACAGTAACAGTATTGTTAACAAGTTGCTTTGGTGTTGGCCAAATTACTCTTTTTAACTCTGCCTTGAAATCTTTAAAAAAATGTTTCTTTTCTTTCTTTTCTTTTTTTGTTATATCTTTAGGCATCTTTCTATTTCCTCCTAAAAGGTTTATTTTGTTTCTTTATGTGTTGTACGTTTTTTGCAGAATTTGCAATATTTAACTATTTCTAATCTGTCTGTATTATTTTTTTTGTTTTTTTCTGTCATATAGTTTCTTCTTTTACATTCTGTACATTCCAATGTAATTGGTTCTCTTGCTCCTTTTGTAGCCATTTAACACACCTCAGCTTTCTCACTTTTTGTTTCATTTATTTAAGCGTATGTTCTTTACATACGCTTAAATATTTTATCACCTTTTTATTCATATGTCAACTATTTTCCAATAACTTCTATGAACTTTCCCATATTTTTTTTATTTCTTTTATTTTATTTTTTGTTTCTTCATACCCTTTTTGATAAAAATATTGCATTTTACTAACATCTAATAAGGATGTATTGACTGTATCTATTTTTATAAGGTAATCTGCACCTTCTAGTTCATAATTAGAAAGTTCTTGCCCCATCAACTCTATAGCACCACTTATCACATCCATAATATTTTTGTTTTCTTTACATTTTATTCTTTTTGGAAAAACAATACTAATTACTTTGTCTACACCATTTGTTTTTAGTTCTTTCCATGGTATATTTTCTCTAATTCCTCCATCTATTAATTTATGCTCTTGGTATGTACATGGTGAAAATACACCTGGAAAACTACAACTTGCTCTTACTGCTCTAGCAATTGGAATCTCTTTGATATATTCAATTTTATTAGAATATAATTCTCCTTTTTCTCTTTTTTCACTATTATATTTTCTTGCTAAAAAAGAAGAAAATAAATATACTGTTCCTTCTTCTAAATCAACACTGGAAATGAGTAATTTTTTTGGTACTTGTTTTATTTGGTAAATTCCTTTTTCTCTGCAAGCTTCTTTTACAATACTTTCTATTACTTTTCCGCTATTTAAACCATCTATAATTACTTTTCTTTGAAAAATCAAACCAATTATTAACTTAAAAATATTTTTCCATTCTACATATTTTATCTTTTTAGCATATTTTTGAAATAAATAATAAATTTCATCTGCTGTATACCCACTAGCATATAGTGCTGCTACAATACTTCCAGAAGATGCTCCTGAGATATATTCAAATTCTATATTTTCTTCTTCAAAAGCTTTTATTGCTCCAATGTGAGCAGCACCTTTTATTCCTCCTCCGTGCTAAGCATAAACCAACTTTCATCTTCCTAGCCCTTTCTTTTTTATTTTATTATATGAGATAATAAGTTGGTAAGTTAATAAATACTTACTATTCACATTTAAATCAGAATTATACATTTATTGATAAATTGTAAATTATAACAATAAATATAGAAAATAAAAAAAATATTGAAAAATATTCTTCTTTATTATATAGTATATATAAATTTGTCTTTTTACATTGTATTAGGATTAAAATAAGTTATAGATTAAGAAAGGAGAAATAATCCTCTATCATTTTAGATAATCGGATTATACACAATTTATGAAGAAAAAAACTAAAACTCAAAATAAGTATTATGCAGATACGATTCGTTATAAACTTAATATAAAATGGATATTGCCTTTGTTTATTATCCTGCTTATACTCTCTCTTTTTGGTATTAATTTTGTAAAAAACTTAACTTATCAAAATGTATATCATAATATTACTGAATTAAGTGAACAAACTGCCTCACAATTAGATTTAGTTATTTCTGAACAAAAAAGGTTTGTTCAAATTATGATAGATTCTATCAACAGTGGCTTTTTTGAAACTCCTGAGCAAATTTTTACCCGTTTTAAAGGTGATTTACAGGATTATCATTTTACTAGACTAGTTATCTTAGATAAGCAAGGAAATGGTACTACTAGTGATGGGCATATTGTAAAAAATTATACTAATATTGAAGAATTTTTTTCTCAAGATTCTGTATATTTATCTGAAAATAGACCAAGTACTGTTTCTTCTAACCAGGTAAATATTTATTCTAAAACTTTCCATTTGAATGGAAAACCACTAGTTTTGTTTGCTACTATTAACACATCAGACTATAAAGAAATTTTATTAAGGCGCTTATTTCATGGTAAAGGTGGCACTTATTTAATTAATAACAATGGTTCTGTACTCATTGACTCTTTTGATGATATTACAGAAAATAATATTAACTTATATGACTATATGAAGACCAAATATAGCTTAACTGATGAAGATTCGCTTTCTAAACTTGAGCAAATGAAAAATAGTATTAAAGAAAAACAAGTAGGAACTTTTGATATTAGTTTAAATAAAAATATTCACTTTATTCACTATGAACGTTTGCAAGTAAACGATTGGTATGTGGTAAGTATTGCCCCTGATGATACCATTGCAAAAGAGCTTACAGAATTTTTAGTTTTAGCTCTTGCAGTTTGCCTTGGTGTTACTTTTGCCATACTAGGTATTTGTATTTATATTGACCTTTCTACACAAAAGAAGAATCAAAAATTATATAAAGTTGCCTATATTGATCCTGTAACAGATATTGGTAATGAAGCATATTTTAAAGAAAAAGCTAGTCAATTTTTACAAAACAATCTAAAAACCAAATATATTATTGCACTTGATATTAATAAGTTTAAAGCGTTAAATAACATTTATGGTTATGAATTTTGTAATAAAATATTGAAATCTCTTGGTGAAAAATTAAATACTATATTACCAAAAAACAATATAACTTGTAGAATTTCAAACGATGTATTTGCTACTATTTTTAGTTATGAAAAAAATATAAAAACTTTGCTAGATAAAATTTTTCATGAAGCTTCTAATTTAAAAATTGAAGATATTTCTCTTCATGTAAATTTATCAATTGGTGTTTATAAAATTAGACCTGAAGATACTGATATTAATAAAATTTTAGATAAAGCTTATATGGCTCGCTCGAAAATAAAAGGATTGTATCATGATAATTATTACATTTTTGACGAAGTATTAGAAAACAAATTAGTAGAAGAACAACAAATTGAATCCTCTATGGAAGAGGCCTTACATAAAAAGGAATTTGTTATTGTATATCAACCAAAAACTTCTGCTAGTACAGAAAAGCCTGTTGGAGCTGAAGCATTAGTTAGATGGACTAGAAATGGAAAAATGATTTCTCCTAGTAAATTCATTCCATTATTTGAAAAAAATAAATTTATTGTAAAATTAGATTTGTATATTTTTGAACAGGTTTGTAAAGATTTAGCCTTTTGGAAAGATAAGTATGGTTTTGTTCCTATTGTTTCTATTAATGTTTCTAAGGAGCATTTTGTATACGAAAACTTTATTGAAGAATATGCACAAATTACAGATAAGTATGGTGTAGATAGAAGTAAAATCGATTTAGAAATTACAGAAAGTGCAACTATTAATGAAAAAATAGATATTATAAAAATATTAAATTCTATAAAAGAAAAAGGATTTGTTGTTTCTATTGATGATTTTGGTACAGGCTATTCTTCACTTAGTATGTTACAAAATATGCCTATTGATATTATTAAAATAGATAAAATATTTGTTGATAAAGCTGACCTTAATAGTGATAAAAATATTATTAATTACATTATGTACCTTGCAAAAAAACTTAGTGTAAAAACAATTGTAGAAGGTGTTGAAACTAAAGAGCAAGCTGACTTTGTACGAAATTTAAAATGTGATGTTATTCAAGGTTATTACTATTCAAAACCAATTTCTAAAGAAGAATTTGAAGAATATTTTAAGAAAAATATGTAATTTAAAATGCAAAAATGCAGATATAGTAGATAATTTATAGTACTATATCTGCATTTTTTATATAAATATATTATCATTTTTGGGCTAACTCTTATATTTATTTTAATAAGCTTTAAGATTTCCTTTTTGTTTTTTTCTTTTGCACTGAATAGCCAAATTTTCCTACTTGTTTTCCAAGTGTAAAATATTTACCATTAGCATAAGTAATTAAATTGCATTTTGTTATATCAAATGCCCCCTTTTTATCAATATATTGTTCATCTGCATCAATTGATACAATTTCTGCTATAAACATATCATGGCTACCTAATGACCTAATTTCTTTTACCTTGCATTCTATTGATACAGGACTTTGTTTAATTAATGGACATTTTACAAAGTTAGATTTTTCTTTTGTTAACTTCATTTCTTTAAATTTATCTACTTTTGCACCTGTTTTTACACCACACCAGTCAGTAGCATATACTAATTCTTTGTTGGTTAAATTAATTACAAATTCCTTTGTTTTTTCTATGATATCATGCGAATATCTTTCTTTTCTAACAGAAATGTAGCACATTGGCTTATCTGTATTAATAATACCTGTCCATGCTACTGTAATAATATTACTTTTTTCCATAGTACCACAAGATACCATAACTACTGGTAGTGGATAAATAAAAGTTCCTGGCTTCCATATTGCTCTACTCATATATTTTCTTCCTTCCTTATAAATATTATTTGTTTTTTGCTAAATTAGAGGGTATCCTAAAATAAAGGAACCCTCACTTTTTAAAATATATTATCATGTTTCTCTATTATTATTTTTATTATTTTATCTAAATTTTCTAATAAAGATAATACATCTATTTCTTCTACTTTATTAAGTTTTATAAAATTATATACTCCATTAATAGTTACTAAAAGTTCTTTTAATTCTTTTTCATTATGTACTTCTAACAGATTTGCTAAAACTACTATATTAGAATTTTTTACCTTTTCATTATATACTTTTTCTAGTAAAATCATACAAGTTATTTCAATTAAAGCTGATACTGCTTTATAACTTTGTACATAATCTTCTTTTTGCAATAATTTCTCTACTGTTTTTAATTTTTCATTTAACATTGGAATTTTTTGTATATTTTTTATTATTTTTTCGTCTATCATATTTGCTTACTTCCTTTCTTATCTTTCTTCTTCACTGTCTATTTCTTCTAATTCCTCCCTAAGCAATCCACTCTTTACTGCCATTTCATGCTTTGCACCTTTGCTTAAATCTAAAAATTTTATTTCTTCCATCAATCTTATTCTTTGTTTTCTGGCAAAACTTGCATGCATTGGTATGTTTCTTTCTTCATCTAATGAGTCATCTGTTTTAGAATCTCTTACAAATGCTCTTGCCTTCTTCGTCATATAATTTACAAGCATTGCAGTTTTTCTTCTATAAATTGGCATAGTATATTCTCGTTTTATTTGAGCTGCTAGTTCTGGATTTTTTATATGAACAGAAAATTGACCAAATTTAAAAACATCCATTACAAATAAAATATTATCTTCATCTTCTCTTTTTATTCCATATGAAATATCTCTTCTATCATAATTATATACTAAATTATTAACATTTTCAATTTCCATATCTTTTATATACATAGCATTATTATATGCTTTTATTAATTCTGGTAATTGTAAAAACTCACTATTTTCTTTTTTATCAAAGTCTTTTTCAAACTCATAGTTCTTTATCAATTTATTTCTAGCTAGCTCTTTTACTACGTTTTCGTTCCTATTTGTATAAATAGTTCTTACTAATTTTTTAACTTGATAAAACTCCTCAAGGCTATATATAGTTATTTCATTTTTTATCATATATTGTCTTAATTTATTTTCAAAAATATATTCAAATTGATGTGCAATTTTATTTACTAAATGTATAATTCTTCCTCTTTGCATAATATCTACAAAAACACTGTCTTCCTTATTTTTAGGAGCTTTTAAATTTTTTACAGTGTAGTCACTTGGCAATTGTATATCTAAAAAATTGTCGAATTCTCTGCTATGTATTTCGCCCTTATCATGTAACCTTTTACTTAGATCATTATAGTCTCTTACCCAGTTTGGCATAATAGCTTGATATACTTCTAATAAGCCATTTAAATTTTCTTCAGATGTTCGTTGTGTATATTTTTCATATATTTGTTCAAAACCTTCAAAAATACTCTTTCCTATTTCTATTCTTTCATTTCTTTTTCTTGTCATACGTAACATCTCCTTTACTATTATAATCTATTATATCATAACTTTACATATTAAGTCAAAAAAAAGATAACAGGTGATCGCATAAACTTTTTGTGGGAAACACCAATTATAGATATTATCCATACATTA
>CAMSEM010000002.1 GCA_947057505.1 uncultured Clostridium sp.
TAAGGTTAACACCTTGACCTTTTACCAATTTTACAGACATAATGCATTCCTCCTTAATGTAATAAATTTGACTGTAGAAATTAAGTAGCTAAGCTATTCTCATTTGCATGAGAATTTGTAACTTCTATTCCATTGTACACAATAGAATAAATAATAATTAAATTACGTATATTATGTTACCACATTTTATAGATAATGTCAATATTTTATGTAGTTTTTAAAATTGTAAAACAAAAGACTACATGGTACATATTTTTCCATATAGTCTTTTATTTTGTTTAGAAATGCTCCTTTCTAAACTTTAAATAAGATACAAATTTTAATTTTTCTGGGATATATCTTCTACTTATCCTCGCTGTTAGCAATTTTTCTCCATATATTCCACTTCTTTCTCTTAAATAGAATTGATATTTTTTACAAATTTCAATTTTTTCACCGTTTTGCTTTGTTTCCCCAGTCAAGCTTAACATCCTGTCTGTTGGAATAACAATTGAAATTACTGCATGAGCATTTTTAGTAAGAACAATTTGCAAAATTCCCTTTAAATATTGTTCTAAGTCTTCAAACTTCACAACATCAAAGTATAAGTCTTTTCTTTGTTCAAGCTGTTCCCATGAGTTTTCAATAAGGCAAGTTCTTCTCATTCGATTGAGCTGTGCCCTTGTTACACCAGCTACATGTACCCACACTTGATTAATTCTAAATTTAGGTTCAAATTCAAAAGTTAAGTTTTGAATTTGCTCTAATTGTTTAGCATTAAGAACAACATCATTTTCAAATGTATAAACTGATTTTTGAAATTCTCCAAATTGATACTTCTCTATTCCATCATTTTCTTCTAATAAAACAACATGATAGTTCTTGGGTTGTTCTAGTTCTCCTGGAATATTCCATGCATTTTTGTAGCTCTGCATTCGCTTGAAAATTACTGGTTTTAACTCTGGCTTTGTGTTAATAGCACACAATTTAACAATAATTTCAAAAACTTTAGCTTGTACTTCTGCTAACTTAACCTTTTCTAGTTCATCATAAAAACTATAAATAGATTTTCTCCAAATAGATTGATACTCTTTTTCGTTTTGTTTTACTAATTTAAGTATTTCATCTATTTGTGAAAGAACTACTTGTTCTTGCTTAATTTTTTTATTAATGAATTTTTCTTGATTAGGTGTAAATGCTTTTACTACTAAATCTGATTGCATTTTGCAAATATCATTATAGTAGTAACTTTGCAGTTCTGCTATGAAGCTTACAACATCTTGCAGAGTTGCTTGCGCATTTTCTTTTTCTTTGTTTTCTTCTTTATCTATCCGGTTTTTATTTTCTACTGTAGAACTACTATCCACCAAGCCAAAGAGTCTATCTAAGAAGTTTGATTTAGGCATATTTGTATCTCCTTTCTAAAAATGCTAAGTAAGCCTTTTTATTGTATTGGAAAAATCATAGATTTTTCTTATAAATAAGTATATTGCTTTTCCATTTTATCATATTTTACATAAAAAGTAAAGATTTTGTTGTTTTTTACTTACAGAATCTATGTCTGCCAATAGTAACTGTCATTGGTCTTGACCAAATCCACTTATTAGTAGCGGTACTTGGGTTAAAATAGTATATTGCACCATAGCTTGGATCCCATCCGTTTAAGGCATCTTGTGCTGCTTTTCTTGCAGTATCATTTGGTGTTAAATTAATTTGCCCATCTGATACAGCATCAAATGCTCCTGCTTGATATACCACTCCTGAAATGCTATTTGGAAAAGAACTACTTCTTACACGATTTAATACAACTGCTGCTACTGCTACTTGCCCAGTATAAGGTTCTCCTCTTGCTTCTGAATATACTACTCTAGCTAATAAATTTAAATTATTAGTATTGGTAGAGCTGCTACCACCTGATGAGCTTGTAGAAGAATTAAAAATCCCCATAGCAGCTAGTGTGTTTTTTCCAGCTATGCCATCTACTGCCAACCCATTTTTAGATTGAAAGTATCTTACTGCTTTTTGGGTCTGACTTCCATAAATGCCATCTACATTTCCACTATAGTACCCCCATCTTTTTAATTTTGTTTGTATCTGCCTTACTTCTTCGCCTCTTGAACCATATTTCGATAATGCTTCTGTTTCATTGTTTCTAAAAAATACATTGTATGAAATAAATAAACTAATTGCTAAAATTAGCATTAATATTGCTTTTGCCTTTTTATTTTTCAACATAAAAAATACACCACTTTCTGATTAACTTTTAAAATTATTTTAACCAATTGTGGTGCATTTATTCAAAATATTACTTTTTAGGGAATTTTTAAAAAATCCCTACAATATTTCCATCTTCATCTAGGTCTATTTTTTCTGCTGATGGTTCTTTTGGAAGACCTGGCATTGTCATAATTTTTCCTGTTAGTACTACAATAAATTCTGCTCCTGCTCTTAATACTACATCTTGTACATGAATGTTAAAAGGTTCTTTACATTCTAAGTTTTTAGGGTCATCTGAGAAAGAATATTGTGTTTTTGCAATGCAAACTGGTAAGTTACCATATCCTAAGTTTTGTATTTCTTGTATTTTTGTTATAGCTTCTTTGGTAAATTCTACCTCTTCTGCGCCATATACTTTTGTAGCAACTGCTTTTATTTTTTCTTGTATGGTTTGATTATCTTCATACACAAAACTAAAGTTGTATGGATTTTCTACTAGTTTTACAATTTTTTCTGCTAAGTCAGTAGCACCTTCTCCGCCTTTTTCCCAACTTTCTACTAAGCTTAAGTCAATTTCTTTTTCTTGTAATTTTTCTTTTAAGAAATCTACTTCTTTTTGTGTATCATGGGTATATTTATTAATTGCTACAATTACATTTAATCCATAACGATTTTTTAGATTATCTACATGTCTTTCTAAGTTTTCAAATCCTCTTGCTAAATATTCTATGCTTTCCTTCTTAATATCTTCTTTTGGCATTCCACCATGATATTTTAATGCTTTAATTGTTGCTACACAAACTACTGCATCTGGTTTTAAACTAGCTTTTCTACATTTGATATCTAAGAATTTTTCTGCTCCTAAATCTGCTCCAAATCCTGCTTCTGTTATCACATAGTCACCTAATTTTAGAGCAAGTTTTGTTGCTATTACACTATTACATCCATGTGCAATATTGGCAAATGGTCCACCATGCACAACAGCTGGTGTTTGTTCTAAAGTTTGTACTATATTTGGATTAATAGCATCTTTTAATAATACTGTCATAGCTCCATCTGCTTTTAACTCTTTTGCTGTAATTGGTTTATTTTCTTTTGTATAACCAACAATAATATTTCCTAACCTTCTTTTTAAGTCTTTTATATCAGTTGCTAGGCAGAAAATTGCCATAATTTCAGATGCTACTGAAATATCAAACCCATCCATTCTAGGTACAATATTTTTTTCTTCTGATAAACCAGTTTCTACTTTTCTTAACTGCCTATCATTTAAATCTACACATCTTTTCCAAACCACTCTATCAAAACCTAATTCGTTACCAAAATAGATGTGGTTATCTATCATACTAGATAATAAGTTATTTGCAGAAGTAATAGCATGTATATCTCCTGTAAAATGTAAATTTATATCTTCCATTGGTGCTATTTGGCTATGTCCTCCACCAGTTGCACCACCTTTAATTCCAAAAACAGGTCCTAAAGAAGGCTCTCTTAATGCTAATACTGCATTTTTTCCTATTTTTCTTAATCCATCAGCTAGACCTATTGCCATAGTTGTTTTTCCCTCTCCTAATGGAGTAGGGTTAATTGCTGTTACTAGTACTAATTTTCCATTCTTTTTGTTTTCTAATTTTTTATATACTTCTGGTGAAATTTTCGCTTTGTATTTTCCATATTGTTCTAATTCTTCTTCTGCTACATTTACCTTTTGTGCTATTTTGGTAATCGGTTCTAATTTTGCATTTCTTGCAATTTCAATATCTTCCATACGAGTACCTCCTTTTATATTTCTAATGATAGACGATATATATATTGTCTATCAAAATTAAATAAACTACACTATAATTCCTACTACTAGCCCGATAAACGCTCCTACAAAAACTTGTACTGGAGTATGCCCTAGTACTTCTACTAGTTTTTCTGAAACTTGTAATCCTGTAAGTCCTGGTGTTTCTATAATTTTATTTAGTAATTTTGCTTGTTTTCCAGCTGCTCTTCTAACACCTGTTGCATCATACATAACAACAAAAGCAAAAATTAAAGCCACACCAAATAAAGGTGAGTTAATTCCTTCTGATTTAGCTACCATTGTTGCTAGAGATACTACAACTGCTGAATGTGAGCTTGGCATTCCACCTGCTTGTAATATTCTTTTAAAATTAAATTTTTTAGTTACAATTAAATCGTAAATTAATTTAAATAGTTGTATTCCAAACCATACTAAAAATGGAATAACTATATATTTATATTCCTGTATAAACTCCATAATCCCCTGTATCATTTTCTTTTATTCCTCTTCCTGTATAAAATTTTCTTCTTTTATAGAATTATCATTCTCTTTTAATAAAATGGTAATTCTTTTTTCTGCATTTTCTAAAAAGCTATTACATTCTTGTGATAATCTCACACCTTCTTCAAATTTGCTAACAGATGCTTCTAAGTCTAGTTCTCCCTTTTCTAGCTCTTTTGCAATTTCTTCTAATTTTTTTACTGTTTCTTCAAAGTTCAATTTTGTTTCTTTTGCCATTTTTGCTAATAGATGTTAGCTTTTGCTATCATCTTCTCCTTTCTATAAAATGCTAAAACTTATTTCTATTAATCTTATCTTTCTTTTACTGTTTCTTTATCTACATCGACAATATAAAATTGTATTGATTGTGTTGTAGTTACATCATATACTGTTACGCCATATTTTCCATCACTTTGAATACTAACATTAAAAGCTACATCTTCTATGTTTCCCCATTCTTTTTTCCAGTATTCTTTTACTAAATTAATTGCTTTACTCTCTTTTGGTGTCATACGATTGTCGTCTTCTAATGAATCGTCTTCATTATCTTTTTTATTGTTATCCTCTGGGTTACTATTTGGTTCTTTATTTTCATTTTTATTAGTATTTTGTTCTTTATTTTGTTCTACTGTTGTATTTTCTTCTTCATTTAAAATTTGATTTAGCATATTTTCTAAGCCTGTATTAGCATCTGGAATATTATTGCCTAACTGTGTATTTGCATTCATTGGTTCTGTTTTAAAATGTGTATAAACAGCAAATAAAATAGCAAATATTAATAAAATAATGACAATAACAGCAATTGTATTTCTTACTCTTTTATTCATATAAACCTCTTCTTTCTAGTAGCTTTATTACTATAAAACTTTTGCTTTTATTTGACCATCTTGCATGCGTATTTTTATTTCTTCTCCTGGCTTTACTTTCTTTACACTACTAATTACTTTTTCTTCTGCTGAAACAATACAATATCCTCTTGTTAATGTTTTTAGTGGACTTAGTGCATCTAGTTTTAGTATTACATTTTGTGCTTTTGCTTTTTCTTTCTGCACTTTTTGTTTTATATAATGCTCCATATTTTTAGTCTTAGTATCTATCATTAAATATTGCTCACATATTTTTTGTAGAGGATTAGTAAATGCTCTACTTGCCATGCATTTCTCATATTGTAGTCTCATAATTTGTGTTTTTCTAAGTAATGCTTGCCTAAATCGGTTTTGATATGTGGTTAGACCACTTTTTATAGTTTCTACATCAGCAACTGCAAGTTCTGCTGCAGCTGACGGTGTGGGAGCTCTTAAGTCTGCCACAAAGTCTGCTATAGTAAAATCTGTTTCATGACCTACTGCTGATATAACAGGTATATTACTGTCAAAAATAGCTCTTGCAACGACTTCTTCATTAAATGGCCATAGGTCTTCTAATGCCCCCCCTCCTCTTGCAACAATAAGTACATCTGCTAAATTGTTTTGGTTCATAAAATGGATTCCTTCTGCAATTTTAGCAGCAGCTCCTTCCCCTTGTACTGGAACTGGTAACAATCGAATATGTACATTTGGGTTTCTTCTACTAGATACATTAATAATATCTCGAATAACTGCTCCTGTGTTAGAAGTTAATACTCCTACTGTTTGTGACATAAGTGGAATTGGCTTTTTATACTTACTATCAAATAAACCTTCTTTTTCTAACTTTGCTTTTAATTTTTCATATGCTGCTCTTAAGTCTCCTATTTTTCCTAATTGCTTCATTGCTTTTGCATAAAGCTGATAGGTACCATCTCTTTCAAAAACAGATACACTTCCTAAAATCATTACTTTCATTCCATCTTGTGGTACAAAGTCTAAATGTGAAGTATATGTCTTAAACATAATACTTTTGATTAAAGATTTTTCATCTTTTAGTGTAAAATAGATATGACCTGTATAATGGTGTTTACAATTAGAAATTTCACCTTCTACTAAAATATTTGCAAAATACTCATCTTCTTCAAATTTTGCTTTAATATATTGATTTAGTTGACTTACACTAATTGGGTTGTAGCTCATTTTTACTCCTCACTAGTTATTCCTGATTGTTTAATAATATTTGCCAGTATTCCATTAATAAAGTTGGCAGAGTTGTCATCTCCATATTTCTTAGCAAGCTCCACTACTTCATTTACTACTACTTTATATGGAAGTTTATTAAAAATAATTTCATAAATAGCTAATTTTAATAAGGCAAGGTTAACTTTAGAAACTCTACTAATGTCCCATTTTTCTTTTAAATTTTGAGAAATCAGCTGCAAAATTTCTTCTTCTTTACTATATATTCCTTCTACAATATCTAATATGTAATTTTGGGCTTTTTCATGTGTAATTTCTTGTTCTTGCAAAAATAATCTAATTTGTTCAGCTAATTCTTCTTTAGCTATCTTTTGAATTTCTAAACTATATAGTAATTCAAATGCAAATTGCCTAGTTTGTGTTCTTGTCATGTTTGTTACTCCTCTTTTATAATTTATCTATAAAATTCTTTGTTTTTTCTTTTACACTTTCTTTATTGCGTTGAATATAATTCCCTAAATAGATACAGAAAATAATCAAAGCAATACCAATGATAAATTTATATAAGCTTGTACATAATAGGATAATTGCTAGAACTAATCCTATAGCAAAACCAATAATAGCTCCCCCGTATTTATCACAAAACACCTTAAAATTATCCATTGTTTTCATTCCTTTCTTTTTGGTATAACCTTTTTTGCTACTCTTGTACTATATTTTGCATAGGTTCAATATCTTTTACTTTTATATTAACTTCTTTTACTTCTAAATCTGATGTCTTTTTAATTGTTGTTTTAATTTTATTTTGTAAGTTAGTAGACAATTCTTTAATAATAGCATTTTCTTTTACACTTAAATTAATAAATACTCTCACATTGTTTTCTTTATCTAATTCAATTCTTGTTGTTACATTTTCTGCACTTTCAAATCCTTTTACTACACTGTTAACTAAGTTTTCTAGTGTATCTTTGGTAATTAGCAATTTTCCATTTGAGTTTTCTAATAATATTCCATTTTTGTAATCCATTTCTTGTTTGTTGTTTGAGTCAAAGAATATGCATTTAATAGCAAGTAGAATAAATAACACACTTAAAGCTAATAATATATTAGAACATACTTCACTTTTAATAGCTCCGTATTACAATTTTGTGTACAAATTCTACATCTAACCAACCAAAAATCATAAAGCATACAATAATAGAGCTAAGTAAAACAAGTGTTGAAAAAAGTGCTAGTCCTATTTTATCTAAAAGTTTCATGTTTTTTCTTACCTTTCTTGTTTTCTATTTTTATTTTAAAATTGCATTTTTTCTAAAATACAATTTTCTAAAACTTTAAAAAATAGGCACGGCAACTATTATCTTTTCCGTGCCTAATAATTTTATTAATTTTCTGTTTCTGTTTTATTAGTTGTTTCTAAACTTTCTGTGCTAACGCCTTGAATATGAACATTTATTTCTACTACTTTTAATCCTGTCATATTTTCAACAGCATTTTTTACTTTGTTTTGAATTTCAAAAGCCACATCAGGAATTCTTGTACCATATTCTACAATAATATTAACATCTATTTTAGTTTCTTTTTCTCCTGATTCTACTTTAATACCTTTTGATAGATTTTTCTTTCCACTAAGTACTTCAGAAATTCCACCAGCAAAACCACCAGACATTTCTGCTACTCCTGGCACTTCAGACACTGCAACACCAGCTATTACTGCTATTACATCATCAGCTATTTTTATATTAGCATTGCTTTCTAATGCAACTTCTCCTTGATTTTCTACTATTTGTTCCATTTCTTTTATTTCTTTATTTTCTTCCATAAAGAACCCTCCTTTTTCTTACGAAATTTATACAATAAGTATATCAATACTCTAAAAATTTTACAACTGTTTTTTATGAATTTTAGCAAGAAATCCTATAATCATTCTAGCACACTTCCTGCTTGAACCTTGTTACCACGTAAAAAATCATTTGTACTCATTCTTTTTGCATTCTCTGCTTGAATTTCTAGAACCTGAACTATACCTTCTTTTGCTTTAATAAACATTCCTTTTTTATCATCTGCAAGTAAAATAGTTCCTTCCATGATATCTTGTAGTTTATACTCGTATTCTTTCATTTCTTGGTAAACTTCTAAAAATTGTTGATTAGTATAGTTTTGTACTTTCCAAATTTTAAATTTTTTATCTTCTAAAAATGTATAAGCTCCCATAATTGGGTTTAATCCTCTTACTAGATTTTTAATTTCTAATGCTGTTTTATTCTCCCAGTCTATTTTTGCCATTTCTTTTTCTAGCATTGGGGCTAGGGTAAATTCTTCTCCTTGTTTTTCTCTTGGTGCTTTATTTTCTTCTATTAGTCTAAGTGTTTCTACTAATAGTTCTCCCCCTACTTTACTTAGTTTTTTCCATAGTTCTCCTGTTGTTTCATCTTTTCCAATACTAACTTCTTGTTTTAGAATCATGTCTCCTGTATCCATTCCAGCATCCATATACATAGTAGTAATTCCAGTTATATTTTCTCCATTTAGCACAGCCCATTGAATTGGCGCTGCTCCTCTGTATTTAGGAAGTAATGAGCCATGTACATTAATACATCCAAGCTTTGGAATATCTAACAGTTCTTGTGGTAAAATTTTTCCATAAGCCACCACACAAATTACATCTGGTTTTAAGCTTTTTATTTCTTCTATCAATTCTACATTATTTCTTACTTTTTGTGGTTGATAAATAGTATATCCTTTTTCTTCTGCATATTCTTTTACAGGTGATGAAATCATCTTCATTCCTCTACCTTTTGGCTTGTCTGGATTTGTTACTACAGCTAAAATATTATGTCCTGCATTATTAAGGCTTTCTAATGATTCTTTTGCAAAATCTGGTGTTCCCATAAATATAATATTAAGCATATCTTCCTCCTTGCAATTTATTTTATAAAGAATTTTATTATTTATAATTTTTTAGTTTTCTTATTATTTGTTATTGTTTTTCTGGTTTTACATATTCTAATGTTCCTGGAATAATTTTATCTACAAATAGAATACCATCTAAGTGATCTAACTCATGTGAAATAGCTTGTGCTAGTAAGCCTTCTCCTTTTATTTTTATTTTTTTGCCATTTTCATCTAATGCTTCTATTGTTACTTCTGCTGGTCTTACAATTTTGGCAAATTGATTTGGAAAACTTAGGCATCCTTCTTCTACTTCTTGTTCTCCTTTTTGTTTTATTATTCGTGGATTTACCAGCTTAATTGTCCCTTTTTCATCATATAAGTCAATTACTACTAATCTTTTTAAAATCCCAATTTGTGGCCCTGCTAATCCCACTCCATTGTAGCTATGCAAGGTTTCAACCATGTCTTCTAAAATTTCTCTTATTTTATCATTTACTTCTTCTACTTCTCTTGACTTTTTTCTTAGAATTTCATCTCCATCTTCTCTTACTATTCTAATTGCCATTTTTTTGCCCCCCATTTTTATTACTTTTATTACATCCAATTATTTGGATTTAAATCTATACTAAGCTTTATATCTTCTTGCTTGCTTTCTTTTGTTTTGCTATATTGTTCTAACATATCATTAATTAACTGTATTGTATTATTTCCAAATTTGCATTTTATAATAATACGAAATCTATATTTATTTTTTATTTTATCAATTGGTGCTGGCATTCCTTGATATAATATAATGCCCAAATTTTCATTTAATACTCTACTTTTTAGGTAGTGGTGTAACTTTTTTGTTATTTGAAATGCCTTATTTTGATTACTAGCACTAATAGCAATTACTATTATATCGCAAAATGGTGGATATTTCAATTGTTTTCGCATTAGGATTTCTGTTTCATAAAACAAATGATAATCTTGCTTTTTAGCACATTCAATACTAAAGTTATCTGGATTATATGTCTGTATGATAACATTTCCCTGCTCTTTTTCCCTTCCTGCTCTTCCTGCAACTTGTGTTAATAATTGGAATGTTTTTTCATTTGCTTTATAATCATCTATATTTAAGCTACTATCTGCTGCAATTACACCTACTAAGGTAACATTAGGAAAATGGTGCCCTTTTACTACCATTTGTGTTCCAATTAAAATATCTACTCCTTCATTTTTAAATTTATTTAAAATTTGCTCATGGGAATTTTTTTTAGTAACAGTATCTATATCCATACGAATGGTAGTTGCCTCTGGAAATAGCATATGAACCTGTTCTTCTAATTTTTGTGTTCCTGCTCCAAAGTGTTTGAAATTTAGGCTATGACACTCAGGGCATTCTTTTACAATTGATATTTCATATCCACAATAATGACATTTTAATGTTTGTTGTTTGGCATGATAAGTTAGTGTTATATTGCAATTTTTACATTTTATGGTACTTCCACAGTCACGGCACATTACAAAATTAGAAAATCCTCTATGATTTAAAAATAATATGGTTTGCTTTTTATTTTCTAGGTTTTGCTTGATATTTTGGTATAATTTACTACTAATCATGCATTTATTCCCTTGTGCTAATTCATGTCTCAAATCCACTATTTCCACTTTGGGAAGTTTTGCCTCATTTGCTCTTTTTGTTAACTCTAATAAGGTTATTTTTCCTGTTTGTGCTTTATAGTAGGTGCTTAAGTCTGGTGTAGCACTTCCTAATATAACTGGAATATTTTTTTCCTTTGCTAAATAACTTGCAATTTCTTTTGTATGATATTTTGGAGTTGTTTCTGATTTATATGAGCCATCGTGTTCTTCATCTATAATAATCATTCCTAGGTTTCCAATAGGTGCAAATATAGCAGAACGTGCTCCAATTACAATCTTAGCATTTCCCTTATATATTTTATTCCATTGATCAAATCTTTCTCCTACTGATAATTTACTATGAAGTACTGCTACTTTTTCTTCTCCAAATCGTGAAATAAATCTATCTACAGTTTGTGGTGTTAAAGATATTTCTGGTACTAACATTAAACTTGTTTTATTTTCTTCTAGCATTTTTTCTATTAGTTGCAAATACACTTCTGTTTTTCCGCGAGCCTGTTACTCCAAATAGTAAAAATTCAGAATATAAATGGTCTTCTATACTATCTATCACCATTTGATATGCATTTTTTTGTTCTTGTGTTAGTGTTAGCATTTTCGTTTTTTCTATATTTTTATGAACAAAAGGATTTCTTTCTACTTGCTTTTCTACAATTTCTAGATACCCATTTTTTTGTAAAGTATTAATAACAGCCTTACTTACATCTGCTAAAACCTCTAAATCATAAAGTAAAACTTCTTGATTTTCTATTAAAAATTTTAGTGCTCTTATTTGTTTTTCTGATTTGATTGTTTTGTTTTCTAATTGCTTTTTTATTTCTCCTATATCTTTTGCTAAATATATAAATGGAGCCCTTTTTTCTTTTACACGGTTTTCTATTATTTTAGTAGTAGTTCCTGGTGGTAGCATTAGTTTAATACAGTCTGATATATTACAAAAATACCTTTTAGCCATCCACTCTGCAAGACTTATGTTTTCTTTATGTACATATGGAGTTTCATCTACTTGTAAAATATCTTTTACTTGATATAAAGACTTTTCTTTTATATTTACAACAAAACCTTCTTCTGGTGCTTTACGATTACTAAAAGGTACAAAAACTCTACTACCAATTTTTACTTTGGTAGCTAGTTTTTCTGGTATTTGATAGTCAAATACTCTATTTAATTGTTTTGCATTACTATTTAAAATTACCTCTGCAATCATATTTACTCCTTTTTATTTGGTATTTATCATATCAAAATAACAGTAAAAAAGCAATAAAATAGAGGAAAACGTCAAAAAAACTGTTACGAAATTATTTAACTTCGTAACAGTTTTTTGTTAGTATTGAAATTATTTCTTCGCTGCTGGGAAGATGTCCATTACACACCAGCCAGTGGCTTTTTCCATTTTTTCTTCTGGTTTATGCACCTTTTCAAAGTAGGAAAGCGGACAAATTTCACTTTGCAGGAAAGCATTACCTTTAAATACAGTATATGTACCTTCATTAAAGGTAATTTTGCTTGTGTTGGCCAAATCGTAAAATTTGCCAACTTTGCATTCCCCAGTTTTTCCAAGAATCCCTTGTGTAGATTCGTTGGGATCCCAGTAATGACCTAAGTAATTACTCTTGTCGCAAACAAAAGTCCAAGCAACATGCACTGGAATGTTTTGTTTACATAAATGTTGCAGTGTCAAACCCATCAAGATGAGCCGCTGTGCATAGTTTCCCATCCTGCTGTTCATATTTGGCATAAAATGTTCAAATGCCTCTTTGAACCAGATAGGAGACTGATTGACTGCTGGTCTTAAACCAGCGCCATAGCAAATGTTGCCATTTTCGTCAATCGAGGGATCCATAACTTGTGCTCTAAAGTCTGGAATTCCACTTTTCAAAGCTTTGCGAAGCCCCAAACTGAATATTTGTTGCCGTTTGGTTGCAGGAGTGTGTCTAAAAATTTTACTATTCAATGGCAGTTTGTTAACTGCTACCACTGGAAAGTACTTGTTAATCCACTCCGTTGTTCCCATTACTTCGCTACTATCAACATTGCTTTGATTGTAGAAATTACCAGGCTGTTCCAATACCTTTTGATTTTTTGTTGTCTGCATCATAAAGTTTCTTCCTCCTAAAAAAATCATTTTTTGTTTTTATATTTGGGATATTTTCCCTATATTTTATATTATACACTATATTTACATAAAATGCAATTGTTTTTTTATTTTTTTTCTATGTTGTTTATTTGTTTAATTAGCTTTAGGCAGTCATTACATCTATATGTGATTGTCAAGATATAATAATTCATTAAAACTAGAAGAAACCTAACCTTGTTATACACAAAAAATCTGGCGATTTTTCTTATACAATACAAAGAAACAGAAGCACACTTTTTATTATGCTTCTGCTATATGATATTCATTTTTAATGATTTCCATAATAACATTTACTGTTTTTTCTAAGTTGTTATTATTAATTACATAGTCATACATGCCTATTTTAGATTCTTCATATTCTAAACGACTTAATCTTAATTCAATTTCTTCTTTGCTTGGTTTATCTACTCTTTCTTCTAAACGTTTTCTTAATTCTTCTTTTGGTACTTTTAGAAAAATAGTAACTACTTTCACTTCATTTTCTAATATTTTTATTAAATTTTCTACACCGTTTACTTCTATATCTTTTACAATAATTTTACCATTTTCTATTTTTTCATTTAATAGTTTTTTAGAAGTTCCATAGTAATGTTCATGATGCATAGAGTATTCATATAACTCTCCTTGTTGAATCATTCTTTCAAACTCTTCTTTGGTAACAAAATTGTATGTTACACCTGGTATATCGTTATTTCTTGGTAATCTATCTGTATAAGATGGAAGTGATTCTACATTTTGCATTTTTTGTATTAGTTGTTGTTTTATGGTATCTTTTCCTGCTCCTGATACACCAGATAGTAATACTAACATACTGTCACCTTACCTTCTGCAATTTCGTCTGCTGCTAAGGAAACAACAGATGGTTCTTCTTTTTTAGTAAGTGGTGTACTTCCTGCTGCTAGTTGTCTTGCTCTTTTAGAAGTAACTGTAACTAATTGAAAACGATCATCTACTTTATTTAATAATTCTAATACAGTTGGTTTTACTAACATATTTTCCCCTCTTTCCTTTTTATTTCTATGTTCTAATTCATATTTGTTTAAGTATTCTATAAATTATATTGTACTACATATTGCATTTTTAGTCTAGTAAAAATTTAGAAATTTTCTATCCTATTCGTAATTATTCTTCTACATTGTCTTTGCTTATCATTTCTTTTATTTTTTCAATAGAACTTTGCTTTTTCATTTTTGTATAAATAATCATTGCTTTTGCAATATAGTAAATTGCATATATATAACTAATTAATGCTGTAATTGCAATAAATTTATTGTTTTCCATGATATTTAAATAAACAAGTCCTAAAGTAATAAGTGATAATACTAATATCTCTATACCATGTACAGCATGTTTTCCACTTTCTTTTTTATATGCATATTCTATTACAGCAATTGCTACTACAAAAATAGATACACTAAATACTTTCAAATCAGTTAAAAAAACACTGTTTTCAATATTGATAAAACCTAATAAGATAAAATTAAAGTAAATCATAATAGCTATTGCAAAACATAATTGTTTAAATACATTTTTATATATTTTACTTAATTCTACTTGTGGTAATTTCTTTTTATTTTTTATTTCTTGTTCTACTACTTCTTGCATTTTTAGGATTTCTTTTTGTGAAAGTTTTTCTTTATTTTCTTTCTTAACTGTTACTTTATTTGTTTTCTTTGCAGTTGTTTCTTTTTTATTTTCTTGCTTAGTAGTGGTTTTACTAGATTTTGTTTGAGATTGTTTTTGCTTCGTTGTTTTGGTTTCTTGGTTAGTGTTTAAACTCTTTTTTGTTCTAACAGCTGTTGTTTTTTTTGCTATTTCTTCTTTTTTTCCATTATCGTTCTTAGTTTGTGCTTTTTTTCTTGTTTTTGGTGGTTCTTTTACTACCTCTTGCTCTTTTTTATCTTTTGGTGTTTTTGTGTTAGTTTCTTTTATGCTTTCTGCCTTTTTACCTGTTGTTTCTTTCTTTGTTGTATTTATAGTATTTTTTCTTTTAGTTTCTTTTTTTTCATCAGCAGCATTTTTGCTTTTTTCTACTTCTTTGTCATTCATTTTTTCTTGTACTTCTTCATTTTTTAGGTTTTGCTTTTTTCTTGGCATACTTTCTGTTCCTCCTTAACCTTGTTTGTTACATTTCATATTCATACATAATATTACTAATTACCATAATAGAAGCTGTTTCTGTTCTTAAAATTCTATTACCTAAGGTTATTATTTTTGCTCCTTGTCTAGTTAGTTTTTCCACTTCTTCTATATCTATGCCACCTTCGGGTCCAATAATAATACCTATTTTCATACCTTCAAAACTTTTTACACTTTTTAATTGTGCTTTTAAAGTGTTTGCTTTTTCATTTTCATAGGCAACTAACATTAAATCATAGCTTTTCATTGTTTCTTCTAATTGATTTAAAGTAATAGCATTTTCTACTTTTGGTATTGCATCCCTTCCACTTTGTTTTGCCGCAGCAAATGCAATTTTTTGCCATCGTTCTATTTTTTTACTGCTTCCCTTTTCTTCCCATTTTACAATGCACCTTTTCATTATAACAGGAACAATTTTTTTTACACCTAATTCTGTATTTTTTTGAATAATATATTCCATTTTATCAGCTTTAGGCAATCCTTGAAAAATAGTAACTTCTATTTTACTTTCTGCATGGTTTTCTAGTTGCTCTAATATAGTACATAAAACAGATTGCATTGTAATTTGCTCGATTTTAGCTGAATAATTTAGATTATTATCTATATTACATAAGATAAGTTGCTCACCTTTTTTTGCTCTTAAAACTTGTGTAATATGTTTTACGTCTTCTCCTATTATTTCTATTTGATTATTATTTATTTGATTAGTTTTAACAAAAAATTTGGGCATTTTTTTCTCCTAATACCGTTTTTAATATAACTTATTATACCATACTTTTTAGAGTTTGCAAGATAGTAATCATTAAGATAATTCTAAAGCTTTTTGTATATTTTATGACTATTATTTTATTTCTTCTAAAATTTCCTCTACATTGGTGACTAATTTAGCTCCTTGCTTTAATAAATCATTAGTACCATAAGACTGGTCACTTGTAATATTTCCTGGTACTACAAATACCTCTTTTCCCTGTTCTAGTGCATAGTCTACTGTAATTAAAGTTCCACTTTTTTGTTTTGCTTCTACTACCAATACTCCTTTTGATAACCCACTAATAATTCTATTTCTTGCTGGAAAGTGCATTTTGTCTGGTTTTTCATGTTCTTCATATTCTGTAATAATGGCTCCGCCGTTTTTTAATATTTGTCTACAAAAATTTTTATGCTCTGCTGGATAAATATGCTTAAATCCGCTTCCTAATACACTAATTGTTTTACCATTTGCTTTTACAGCACCCAAATGGCTATATATGTCAATCCCTCTTGCCAGTCCACTTACCACTATGATGCCTCTTTTTGCTAATTCATAGGCAAATTGAAATGCTACTTTTTTACCATAATCACTGGCATCTCTGCAACCTACAATCGCTATTGCTGGTTTATTTAAAATTGTTTCATCACCTAATACATATAGTTTTGCAGGTGGTGCATAAATTTTGTTTAATTTTTGTGGATATTCTTTTTGTGCTTGATAAATAATTTTCATTGTTTGTTTCCTCCTTATTTTATCAAGCCCCCAATTTTATTTCTTGCTTATTTATAGAAAAGCACATTTTTTAATTCCTGTTAAGTACAGTAATTAGCACTTTTTTCGAATAAGTAATACAAATATTCATATGCTTAATCTAAAAGCAAGTGTTAAAATTAAAACAATATAATCCTATATCTTAATTGGTAGATATGCATTTTGCTGCTTTTACCACATTTGTCATTAACATGGCAATTGTCATAGGACCAACTCCTCCTGGAACTGGTGTAATAGCTGTTGCAATTGGTTCTACGTTTTCAAAGTCTACATCTCCTACTAGTTTTCCTTCTTCATTTCTATTAATGCCTACATCGATTACTGTAGCTCCTGGTTTTACCATGTCAGCCGTAACAAATTTTGCTTTTCCTAATGCTGCTACTAAAATATCTGCACCTTTTGCTATTTCTTTAATGTTTTTAGTTTTAGAATGACAAATTGTTACTGTAGCATTTTTATTTAATAGGCATTGTACTAATGGTTTGCCAACAATATTACTTCTACCTATTACTACTGCTTGCTTTCCTTCTATTTCTATATGATACTCTTCTAACATTTTCATAACACCTGCTGGTGTACAAGAAATAAAGCATTCTTCTCCTATTGCTAGTTTTCCCACATTAATTGGGTGAAATCCATCTACATCTTTTTTGTAACTTATTGCATTAAATGCTTCTCTAATGTCTAAGTGTTTTGGTATTGGACTTTGAAGCAAAATACCATGTATATCTTCTCTATTATTTAGTTTTTCTATTAAGTTTAATAAGGCTTCTCTTGTGGTATTTTCTTCTAATAAAAATTCTTCAAAACCTACACCAATTTCTTCACAAGCTTTACTTTTATTTCGTACATATACTTCTGATGCTTTGTCATTTCCTACCATAATCACTGCAAGTTTAGGTTGTATATTTTGCTCTTTTAACTTTGCTACTTCTTCTTTTAATTGCATTCTAATTTTTTGTGCTAATTCTTTTCCATTAATAATTGTTGCCATTTTTTTACTTCCCCTTTGTTTTTTCTAATTATATAGTATGGTTTGCTTTTTTGCAAATAGTTTTCATTATTTTCCTTATAAAAAATGAACTCTCCTTATTAAACAAATTTGTCTAACAATTTGGGTTCACTTCAATCTTGTAATATTTGGGATATATTTTAACTTTTATTTTAAGGACAAAGTACTGTACGAAAACTAGTAGTTCCATCATTCTCACCTGTATAGTAACGTGAATAAAATATTCCTGCAGCATAACCATTATCATTACGACCTCCACGTATAAAAAATGGCATTGAACTATATGCAAAATAAGCATAGTCACCAAACCAACTTCCAGTCCCTTCTCCTAAATATACTTCTTTAGTTGCATCTCCTGTTTTGCATATTTCATAAATTTCTATACCATTACTTGTATTTGAAATATGATATTTAGTTGCATACTTTGTACTATTAGAATTCACCTTTAAATTTGTATTTTCTGTCCATCTAGTTTTAGTACTCGAAAAATTATTATTAGAATCTTTATTTCCAAATGCTGCAATATATTCATGAGCTCCTCCACTCATATCATATACACCATATACATTTCCTGTTGTACTTTGCTCTTGATTCATGGTATACGAATCAGGCTCTACTCCTCCCCCTGTTCCATCGTATAAATTATTTATAGTAATATTTTTTCCATTTAATCCATACTTACTATGTGCTAAATATGCTACAGCTCCGCCACTCGCTATTTTTACTCATATGACTGTTCATAAAACTTATTGTATTATCAAATGAATCTACACTGCCCGTTTGCCCATAAGTTGCTTCTCTTGCCTCTTTATAATATATACCTATACCTTTACTTCTTTGGCTTTTCACTCCTGGTACACTTGTTAAGGTAGTTGAATCTGTTCCACTCATTTCAAATTTTGCAAACCAAAATCCTGTAAGGGCCTTGTCCCATCCGCCTAATTCTATATTTTGTGTTTTTGAAGTTTCATCTGTTTTTGTTGTTCCAAAGGCTGGGTGTACAATATATTTATCTCCTTGTTCATTTTCTACAGTTTCTATTCCTGGTTCTAATTCATAACTGATTATTCCTGTTTTTGCATTTGACCAATGGCTATTATTGTTATCTTTTGTATCTTCTTGCCCTATATATTGATACCATTTATAATCTTTATTTGTTTCATCTGCTACTACTTCTTCTATTCCTTCCCATTTTATAGGTTTCATTTTATTTCCTTTTTTAGGCTCTAAATTTCCATAAGTTACTGTTATTTGAGCATTTCCTACTGTATCTTCTGCTTTTATTTCTATACTATTTTCCGTTTTTCCTATTATTTCAACAATGTCATTATTCGAGGTTGCCTCTAGACTTACATTAGAATCACTTTTTCCTAATTCTTCTGTTTTTCCATTTATTTTATCTATTATAATATGACCACTTTTTATACTAATTTGATAATACTTTCCTTCTACTTGTACATAGTACTCTAATTGTTCATTATTTCCTTGAAAAATCATATGCAATCTTTTGCTTAGTAACATCATATATTTATATATACTACTTGTAAATATCTTATTTCATTTTTTATAATTTTATTCGTAAGTATTCAATGCTTTTATCTAAATTTCTAGATTCTATCTTAAAGGAACTGAATAATTACTTTTACTCGTAATTATTTTGTTTTTATTATACAAATTCATTATATTTTTTACTATGATTAAATACAATAAGATTACTTTTATTTCGTAATATCATTTTTACATAATGTATTTTGTCACTATACTAATTTTTCCTTATAAAAAATACACCCTTTATTAATCTGTAACATTTTGGGTGTATTTTATTTAACTATTCTTTATTAGTTTTTTATTTATTGTTTAGTAACTTTAACGTTATTTACACTTTTATTTAATACCTTGATAAGAATACCAAAACTTTCCGTCTGGCGTATCATTATTGGGGTAATCGCTCTCCTCTAAACTCTTTACTTCTTCTATGAATGTTCCGTTCACTAGGAATAGGGGTGTCTACTATTTGGTGAACTTCGGCCTCGTAATAAGAAACATATTGAGTATTTATAAGTTTAGCATAGTCTAATATAACATAATAACAATCTATGTAAAAATCACTACTGTCTTCAGGATACATAACTTGCCCCCCGCACATATTTGACCAGCATAACGAACAATCGCATCGTTCGCGTATACCCCATTCCAATCTGGTCTTTCTATTCTAAAGAGCCCGAGTATCTTGCTCAAAATAAACATTACTACTAGTTATATAGTGAAGACGATCATAAGATGGACCCAAGCCTATAGAAACTCTTTCTTCTTTAACTGTTTTTGTTTTAATATTACTTTTATTCCAAAAATGTAGCTGTGTTCTACATTTTATTAAATTTGTTCCTACATTTCCTAACTCATCTGTTACCTTTACCTCACATTCTGGTTCTCCCATTTTTCCATATTCTACTGTAAAGCTTTTACTTTCTTCATTTGTATTATATTCTTTCACTGATTTTCCATCTACGAAAAACTCATATTTAACTATTTTGCTATATTTATCTGTTGCAGAAGTTTCCAAGGTAAATGATGTTTCTGTTTCTGGATTTGAATTTACTTTTACTTGTGGTCCCTCATTATCAAAATTAAAAGCCTCACTACAACATAAATTTTTCTTGTTAGATTCTGTTTCTAATAATATCCATAGGTAATATGTTCCTGTTATTTCGTTTCCTGTTATAACACTATTATTCGTACACTCTTTTATAAATGTGTTTTCATTTGGTTGGGTTAGTTCTTTTGTCCATTGATATTTTAAGCTTTTTACTTTTTCTACATCTTCTTTTACCATTATTTTTACTTGATGTTCTTTTTTATATGTTTCATTTCCATTTGGACTAAATTCCACTGCCATCACTAATCCCTGTACTTCTTTACTATCACTGTTTGTTAACTTGGAATGCACTTTTACTGTATAGATTCCATTTCTCTTTGCTGTATATTCTTTTTCTATTTTTGTTTTTACATTGCTATATTCAAAAGTGTCTATTATTTGCCCTTGTTGCCATATTTCTATTTTGCTTATTCCGTTTTTTTCCTCTTTTGCTGTTATTGTAAACTTTGCTGTTCTATAGTCTGCTTCCAAAATTGGCTCACTTATTAAAACTTCTGGAAATATCAATTCTTCCTCTTTTCCTAAATATTCACCTATTTTAGGAACACTTCTATCTATATTAAAAGCATAATTATCTACAATTGCAGCATCACCTTTTATTTTAATATTAGAAATTTCTTTTTTCATTAAATCATTCAAATAGTTATTTTGGTTATATTTACCATCTGTGTGTTTTAATATTTGAGCATGTCCTAAGGTTACTTCTATTTTTTCTCTAGCATGGGCTATTTGAAATTCTTTCGTGGCTTTTTCTGTTGTTTTAAATATTCCATGATCGCCAAACAGCACTGTTATGCTTACTCCTGCTAAGACTAAAAGCACTACAACAGTTACTACTAGTGCAATTAATGTAATACCTTCTTTGGCTTTCATTCTTTTTTTCATAAGTTTTCTCTCCTTTTCCTCCGTTCATTATGGTATTCTTTAGTGCATTCTATTTGCTTATATCGCATATAGTATTTGTAAATATCTTGATGTTTTTTACATATTTTTGTACTTCCCCCTTAATATAACGAATTCTAACAATATCTATTTTTATTACCTTTTTATAGATTTCTACTTTTTTATATAAGCATTTATTATTTCTAAAGTTCAATAGTGCTTATATCATAATTTTAAATTGATTATATGTTTTATTATGATATAAAGCAATAGAGTAGTATCTATTATGTGGTATTATATTAACATAAAATTGATGATACTTGCTCTTTTTGCCAATATTTGTATTTTTTCTATTTCTCACTGCTTAAAATTTCTATTAAATTTGCCTTTTTTTCTTATTTGCAGTATAATATTAATATAATTTATTTGAAAGGATGATTGGCATGATTTCTAAAGTTGGCAGAGTAGAACCTATTTATCCCACTCGGGATACTTTAAGTAAAGCACGCAACTATATGAAAGGTCAAGCTCAAAGAGATGAGTTCATAGAGTATCTTCATACTCTTTCTCAATCTTGTTTCTCTTCTAATAGAGATACCGTTGTAATTTCGGCAGAAGGCAGAGCTTGGTATGAGCAAAATCGTAAATAATGATTGCTTCTATTATTTCAGGCATTATGTGCTATTCTGGTATAACTGCTACCATCCAGTTTGTTAAAGATAATTTTTAATAAACTTTTCACCATGTGTTTTTCACATGGTGTTTATTTTTTTGTTTTATTTTTAAATTTTTGTCATAAGTTTTGGATTGTCTAATATACTTTACTAAAGTTTCGTACAAACATTTCTAAGAAGGGAGTTTATAAATTCATGGATGAGAATTTAAAATTATATCAAGATATAGCAGAGCGTACAGAGGGCGATATTTACGTTGGAGTAGTTGGCCCTGTGCGTACGCGGAAAGTCAACTTTTATTAAAAATTTTATGGATTTACTGGTTATTCCAAATATTAATAACGATTACAAAAAAGAAAGGGCTCGTGATGAGCTTCCTCAAAGTGCTGGTGGTAGAACGATTATGACTACTGAGCCTAAGTTTATTCCAAATGAGGCTGTTGAAATTACAGTTGGTGAAAATTTAAAGTTTAAAACTAGATTAGTAGATTGTGTAGGATACTTAGTAAATAATGCTATTGGCTATTTAGAAGATGATATGCCTCGTATGGTAAAAACACCATGGTATGAAGAAGACATTCCATTTGAAGAGGCTGCTGAAATTGGTACTCGTAAGGTTATTGCAGAACATTCAACCATTGGAATATTAGTAACAACAGATGGAAGTATTACAGATATTCCTAGAGAAGATTATATAAGCGCTGAGGAACGTGTAGTAAAAGAACTTCAAGAACTGAATAAACCATTTGTTATTGTTTTAAATAGCGATGACCCATTTTCTGAATATACCAAAAGTTTGGCTCAAAAGTTAGAAACTAAATATGGTGTTTATGTTATTCCAACAGATTGTGCAAACTTAGATTTAGAAGATATTGATGATATTTTTAGCAAAATTTTATATGAGTTTCCTATTGAAACGATTAACTTAGATTTTCCTAGATGGGTAGATGGTTTACCTAATGAGCATTGGTTAAAACAAGAGTTATACCAAGAAATTCAAACTGCTTTTAGTGATATTCGTATTTTAAAACAAATAAATTCTGGTATAGTACAACTTCAAAATACACAAGTAATTACCAAAACTACATTAGAAGAAATTCATTTAGGTGATGGCAGTGTACATGTTAAAATAGAACTGATGGAAAACCTTTTCTACCAAGTATTAACCGAAATTTCTGGAGTGGAAATAGATAACGAAAGTTCTTTATTTAGTACTATGACAGAATTTGCTACTGTTAAAAAGCAATACGATAAAATTGCCTATGCTTTAGAAGAAGTAAAAGCTACAGGCTACGGTATTGTTACACCATCTATTGATGAACTTATTTTAGAAGAACCAGAAATGGTAAAACAAGGTTCACGCTTTGGTGTAAAATTAAAAGCAAAAGCCCCAAGTATACATATGATAAGAGCTGATATTGAAACCGAAGTTTCTCCAATTGTTGGAAGTGAAAAACAATCAGAGGACTTAGTAAATTACTTACTATCTGAGTTTGAGTCAGACCCTAAGAAAATTTGGGAATCTAACATTTTTGGCAAGAACTTGCATGAACTTGTAAATGAAGGCTTACAAAATAAATTATCTAGAATGCCTGAAGAGGCACAAGGAAAACTTCAAGAAACTTTAGAACGTATTGTTAATGAGGGCAGTGGTGGATTAATTTGTATTATATTATAAGAAAAGTGCAATTTCCTATAAAATAAAAAACAAGAATAAAATTTTCTAAGGAAACTCACCTCTATCGTAGATGACTTTCCTAAGAATATAAAAAAAGACAAAAAAGTAAAACTCCAATAAGAATAATGTTATTTTTATTGGAGTTTTACTTTTTTTGATTTTTAGAAAGTCATTAATTAATTTTTTTACAACTCTCTCGAGGAATTCTTCTACGGTTCTTCCATTTGCATCTTTATCTGTACTACATACTTTGATACACCCATCTAATACAAATTCTATTTTACCTTTTTTCTTATTGTTAGCTATTTGCTTCATTTCACATGGAAGTTTAATAGTTACAGTTTGTTCATTGAACTTGCAAATTAGTTCAGTATTATCTTCAATTTTAATTGTATATTTCTTTCCAGTTTCTATAGTCACTACTAGACTACTAACAATCATAACTGTAAATGTTATGATAAATAATGCACCTACTAGTCTTATTAATGGTTCATTCTCGCTATCTACATCTAACACTGCCGCCAAAAAAAATAGTAACACCCCTACTAGACCTCCTGATATTAACAAGACTACCTCCATTATTGTACCTAACTTTGAAACATACCGAAACTCATTTTGGTCAATGTATAGCATGATAAATTCCTCCTTAAACTTTTGTTATTTTTCATACTTACTAATTGTATCACCATCTTATGTAATTTTCAATTTTTTTTTGCATATTTTTGCATTTTTTACAAACAATAGAAGAAAGTTTATTTTTAAGGAGGATACCAAATGCCACAAGAACCAACTTCTAGTAATTGGAAGGATAAACTTGCAAATAAATTGCAAAATTATTTTGATAATAATTTACGTTATGATTATCATTTTACTCTTTCTAGTCCTTACGAAAATGGGAAAGAAGCGCCTTTTCCCCCTACTACTCAAGATTTACAAGAAAACGAAAAAGCTTTTGAAGTAAAGAATATTTTTGATAGTTTACGGTGTTTCTTTAGAGTACATTAAAGTAAAGTACAATACTTTAATTAATAGTGATATTGTTCTTCGTGAATTTACTTTAACTGCTAGAAATAGACAATATAAAGCTTTACTATTTTTTATTGATGGTATGGTGGATTCGCAATTAATTAATAATAATGTATTAGAGGCTTTAATGCTTAGAAATAGGGCTAATATTTTTGATAGAGAACAAGACCAAATTATATCTGAAGCAAAAACCAATAATATTACCGTAAAGAAAGTAAAAAAGTTTAATTTAGAAGATTACATTTTTGATTGTTTACTTCCTCAAAATAATGTAAAAAAGGTTTCTACTTTTGATGAAGCTTTTACTGGTGTTAACTCTGGAAATTGTTTGCTTTTTGTAGATACTCTTCCTATTGCTTTTGATATTGATGTAAAGGGTTTTAAACAAAGAGAAATTAGTACTTCTAATAATGAAATTATTATAAAAGGTCCTCAAGAGGCTTTTGTTGAAAATATTAGAACTAATACCGCTTTATTAAGAAGAGTGGTTAATAATAAGCACCTAATTATTGAGAATATAGAGGTTGGTAAATTAAGTAAAACCAAATGTGCTGTTTGTTATATTAAAAATATTGCCAATAGTGATTTAGTTGCAGAAGTAAAATATAGAATGAATAATTTAGAAATTGATTCGCTGCTTTCTTCTGGTGAGCTGGAACAGTTAATAGAAGAAGATAATAAATATAGTGTCCCCCAAATACTTTCTACAGAAAGACCTGATAAAGCAACCAAATATTTATATGGTGGCAGAGTAGTTGTTTTAATTGGTGGAAACCCATACAGCCTTATTATGCCAGCTACTTTTACTGATTTTATTGCTTCTCCTGAAGATACTAATTTAAAATTTCAGTTTGCCAATTTTTTGAAATTTTTACGTTTATTAGCTATATTTATTACGCTATTTCTTCCTGCATTTTATGTTGCAATTACAGATTTTCATCAAGAGCTGCTTCCTACTGAGCTTTTATTTGCATTATTGGTCTCAAGGGAGAATGTTCCCTTCCCCATTATTTTTGAAATTTTGCTAATGGAAATTTCTTTTGAACTTATTCGTGAAGCAGGTCTTAGAGTACCTTCTCCTCTTGGACCTACCATAGGAATTGTTGGTGCCTTAGTTATTGGACAAGCAGCTGTTAGTGCTAGTATTGTAAGCCCTATTTTAGTTATTGTAGTTGCTATTACTGCTGTTGCTTCTTTTGCTATACCTGACTTTTCTTTTGGATTTCATTTAAGGCTAATGCGTTTTATTTTTATATTTTTAGCTTACATTGCTGGCTTTTTTGGAATTGGACTTGGTATTTTTGTTTATTTATGTATTTTAGCTAGCCTAAAGTCTTTTGGTGTACCTTATATGGCACCATATGCTCCTGTTACCAATATTAATCAAAATAGCTATTTTTTAAATCCTGTTTGGCAAAGAGAAAAACGTGCAGATTACTTAAATACCAAAAAAGAAAAGTCACAAGAGCACATTAGTATGAAGTGGAAATACAAGTAATTTTTTACAATTAGTTTAGAAAAATTAGAAAGGAACGTGTATATGATAGATAAAAAAATAGGAAACTTAGAAGCAATTGCATTAGTTTTAATTGTAGTGATAGCTCATATTATTTCAAACTTACCTAAAGGCATTATTTCTTCAACTTCTTCTGGTGCAATTATAAATGTTGTTTTTGTAAGCATTATTGCTTTAGGAATTGTATTTTTAATCTCAGAATTGCTAAAAAAGTTTCCTAATTTAGATATTTTAGATATTAGCAAATTTTTAGGCGGTAAAGCTTTAAAAGCTATCATTGGTATTTTATTTTTTAGTTATTTTATTTTTACTATTAGCATACTTCTTAGAAGCTTTTCGGAAGGACTAAAAATTATATTTTTCCCAAGAACTCCTACTCCTGTCATTATGATACTTTTTTTGCTTGCCGTTGTTATTGCAAATAGATTAGGATTTCAAGCAATTGCTCGTTCTAATTTATTTATTATGCCAATTATTTTGTTTACTATTTTATTTATCTTTTTTGCAAACCTTCAAAACTTTACTTTTCAAGGAATGACTCCATTGTTTGGTGAAGGAATAGAATCTACTTTTTTTGCTGGACTTGCAAATTTATTTGCATTTGGTGGAATTAGTTATTTATATTTTCTCCCTCCCTATTTAAAAGATGAAAAATCCCAAAATAAAATTGCACTAACTTCGATTTTAGCTTCTGCTATTTGCCTACTTTTTAGTATAGCTACATTACTATTTTTATCACCTAATTCAATTATAACACAAGAAATTTTTCCTCTTTATTTAGCTTCTCGTTATATTGAATTTGGCAGGTTTTTACAAAGATTAGATGCTATTTTTTTACTTATATGGATTATTGCAATTGTTTCTTACTTGAGTATTAGTTTTTGTTTTGCAACAAAAGTCTTTCAAAAAGTGCTAAATTTGCAATATAGGAAATGGTATATTGGTTTATTGGCATTACTAGTATTTGGCATTGGCTTAGTTCCTAGTAATCTATACCAAGTTATTTTCATAGAAAATACAGTATATAAATATACTATTTTAATTTTAGTATTGGCTATTAGTTTAAGTATATTAATATTTGCTAATATAAAATATCACTTTCTCAAAAAGAAAGGAGCGGTTTCAATTGATAAAGCATCTTTATAAATATCTTCTTATTATTATCATTGCTATTATATTTTCCTCTGCTTTTGTAGGTGCTCATAGTATACAAAGTGTAGATGATTTAGCTTATGCAGTTGCTATTGGATTTGATGTTGGAGAAAATGACCGTATTAAAGTTACTTTTCAATTTACTATGCCTAATTCTAGTGGTGAAGGCTCTCAGGGCGAAACAGCTCCTGTTGTAATTGATAGTGTAGAAGCTGCTTGTATTGAGTCTGCTGTTAACCTAATGAATACTTTTGTTAGTAAAGAAGTAAACCTTTCTCATTGCAAGGTTATTGTATTTTCAGAAGAGTTTGCAAAGAGAGGAATTAGTAAAGAAATTTATAGTTTAATGAACAAAGTACAAGTTAGACCCAATAGTAATATCATTGTTAGTACTAGTACTGCTAAAGAGTATATTGAAAGTGTAAAGCCAAGTTTAGAGAACTTAGTAGCAAAGTTTTATGAAATTTTACCTCGCTCTAGTGAATATACTGGCTTTACTTCTGATATTAAACTTCGGTGATTTTTTTAATAAACTAGAAAGTAAGTCTGGAGAACCTGTTGCTATTTTACGGAACTCCAATTTCTTCTAATAGTTCTTCCTCTCAAAGTGGAGATGGTTCTTCTGAAGGTGGAGCAGCTAGTAGTTCTTCTAAGGAAGGTCCTTTACCTGCTGATAATGGTATAGAAAATATTGGCTTAGCTGTTTTTAAAAGTGATAAATTAGTTAGTAAACTAAATACTACTGAAACTTTATGCAATTTAATTGTAACTAACAAATTAAAAAACTGTAGACTTTCTATTCCAGACCCAGAAGATGAGACTAAAGCAATTGATTTATATTTAACTTTAGAATCTAGTCCTAAGATTAAAGTTGATATTTTAAATGGTACACCCTATGTTAATATAAAATTGAAAATGAATAGTAGAATTTCTTCTATTAATCAAATTTCAAAACATGTTACAGATGAGCGAATTGATAAAATTGAAGAATCTCTTTCCCACTATTTAAAGTCTAATATGTTAAATTATTTATATAAAACTTCAAAAGAATTTCATTCAGATATTTCTGGAATAGGAAAATTTGCTATTGCTAACTTTAAAACCTCTTCTGAATTTGAGGAGTATAACTGGTTAGATAATTATGAAAATGCCTTTTTCCAAGTAGATGCTAGTGTTAAACTAAAATCTAGCTATTTATTAACTGGTAGTTAAAATGATATTTTAAATGTTTAAGGAGATGGACCTTTATGGTTTCTAGTATTTTAATTATTTTATTTTCTATTGTAGCTTGCTTAGAAAGTGCAGCTTATGGTTTTTATGAGTTACAAGTAAATAAGAATAAGGTGCGGTGGAGTTGTTTTATTTATTTTTTCTATTGTGCGGACTTATTTTTCCTATTACTATTTATTTTATTACTTAATTTTAATTATCTTTTTATTATATCACTAATTGATAATTTCATACTGGCTAGCACTAGAGATAAATTTTGTTATTTTTTACCACAGTATAACAAGTATGTTATGTAGAAAAATCCCGCAATCTTTTTTTAGATTGCGGGATGCAGTTTAAGTTTTACTATTTACCACCAAAATATATCCAAAATTTCATTTCGTTTAATTCTTTTACATCTTGTTCCAACTTAATAGTTTCTATTTGCTTTTGATTTATTTGTTTTTCTATAACAGATAGGTCACTATTAAAGTTCTGCATGCATTCTTCCAGTTCTTGATTTGTTAATTCTTTTTCTGTAATATTTTGGGTGAAATTCGTTATTATACTCTCTTTCTTAGTTTCAAGCTCTTGAATTGTTTCTTGACATTCTTGCAATTGTTCTGGAACTTCAAAATTCTCCCCTATGACCATTAGACCACAAATTATTGCAATTATAAAAATTACTGATAGTCCACCTGTTGCTACTCCTAACAATTCATTATCATCCTTTTCTGCTATCCAAAATATAAGCAGAGAAAAAAGCAATAGTAAACTAAACATTTTTCTTTCCTCCTTTAATTACTTTTATTGATGTATATTCATTTATGTTAAAACCAAAAAGCTAGAAGGAATTTTTTCCTTTTTACTATTTAGTATAATAAGGTACTTTAAACAAGTTATTACTTGCATTACTCTTTTATCATATTATATATTTACATAATATTCAATGTTTTTTTGTAAACTTTCACCTCTTTATTGTATGGCTTGAATAGCCTCAAAATCAATTCTTCTAGAAATCTTATCTGCAAATTTCACTTTAATTGGAATGCTATCCCCTATTTTATATACTTTTTTAGAGCGCTCTCCTATTAAGGTTTTATTTTGCTCATTATATATAAAGTAATCATCTCCTAAGTCTTCAAAACGAATTAGTCCTTCTACAGTATTTTCTAATTCTACAAATATACCAAATGAAGTAATACTAGAAATAATACCTGTATATTCTTCTCCTATTTTATCTTGCATAAATTCTGCCTTTTTAATGTCTGTTGCATCTCTTTCTACTTTTTGTGCTACCTTTTCTCTTTCAGATGAGCTTTGCGCATATTTGGTAGCATAATCAGTATATTTTTCTAGGTCTTTTTCTTCTAAGTTATAGTTTTGCTCTATATATTTTGAAATTACTCTATGAATAAACAAGTCTGGATACCTTCTAATTGGTGATGTAAAGTGGCAATAATATTTACTTGCTATTCCAAAGTGCCCTTTATTTTCACTTTCGTATTTTGCTACTTTTAAAGTACGTAAAATTAGGTTAGAAACTACTCTTTCTTCTGGCTTTCCTTTTACTTGTTCTAATACTTCTGCAAAGGCTTTTGGGTGAATGGTATCTTGCGATGTTTTTATTTTATAGCCTAAATTCCATAAAAATTGATTTAATTCTTTAACTTTATCTATATCTGGTACTTCGTGTACACGGTAAATAAATGGTGCTTCTAACCAATAGAATTTTTCTGCTACTGTTTCGTTGGCAGTTAGCATAAATTGCTCTATTATTTCATTTGCAAAGTATAGGTCATATTTTTTTATATCTACTGCAACACCATCTTCATTTAGGATTATTTTGCTTTCTGGTATGTCTAAATTTAAACTACCACTTACATTTCTTCTTTGTTTTAGAATAAGGGCTAATTCTTCCATTCTTTTAAAATGTGAGAAGTATTTATTAGTAGTATTATTATTTAACTCATCTAATATTGCTTGTACTTCTTTATAACTCATTCTTCTGGTTACATTAATAATACTCTTATAGATATTAGAAGAAACCACTTTTCCTGTTTTATCAATTTCCATCAGTACTGTTATGGCAAACCTATCTTGTCCTTGGTTTAAACTGCAAATTCCATTAGATAGTTCTTTTGGAAGCATTGGAATTACCCTATCTAGCATGTAAATACTAGTTCCTCTTAAAATAGCTTCTTTATCTAATTTTGAGCCTTCTTGTACATAGTAACTAACATCTGCTATCGAAACATTTAATAGGTAATTTCCATTTTCTAATTTCTCTACTGCTACTGCATCATCTAAATCTTTGGCATCTTCTCCATCTATGGTAAAAATTTCTTTTTCCCTTAAATCTAGACGATTTGGAATGTCTTTTTTCGATACTTCTTGTTTGATTTGTTTTGCTTGCTCAATAACAGGCTCTGGAAATTCATAAGGTAGGTCATATTCTCTTACAAGCGAAAGCATGTCCACTCCTGCTTGATTAACATTGCCTAAAATTTCTATAATTTTACCTTCTGCATTTTTATTTTTTTGTGGAAATTTTGTAATTTCTGCCACTACTTTTTGATTGTTTTTAACTTTTTTACTATTTTTCTTAGAAATGTAGATGTCTGTTGTTATTTTTTTATCATCAGGTATTACAAAACCGAAGTTTTTACTTTTTTGAAAAACTCCTACTACTTTTGTTTTTTCGTGTTTTAGTATTTTTACAATTTTTCCTTCTTGATGGCTATTTTCCCTTTGTTCTTCTACTATTTTTACAATTACCTCATCTCCATCAATTGCCCCATAAGTATTTCCTTTTGCAATATATATTTCCTTTTCTTGGTCTTCTACTTTTACAAAACCAAAACCTTTTTCATTTCCTCTAAAAATTCCTATTAATTCTTTCTTTTTCATTTTTCCCCTTCTCAAAATTTGTTTTTCTAATTACTGTTCTATTTTCTTACTATTATCAAGTTTTACTTTTATATTTATTCATTTCTTCTGTAAAAACTATATATACTTAGTTTTGAAGTGTGTAGATACCAAAGTCTTTTTATAATAGAAAGAGCTTTGGTATCAAATCGTCCCACTTTGAAACACATGTTATGTGTTTCAAAAACGTAAAAACTAAGTATATATAGCTTTCACACAAGGATAATTCCACAAAACAAAAAGCGACAGAAAAACAAATTTTCTGCCACTTATACCTTATACTAGATATAGAATACCTAAGCCAATAGCTAATACAACAAATGCAACTCCTAAGATGATAGTCCATCTTTTTAATTTTCCTTGCTTTGTCCTTCCTTTATTTTGCTCATAAAAATTATTGGTTGAAGAACCCATGATTGTACCTGAAGCTCCTGCTTTTTCTTTATTTTGTATTGTTGCTAAAACAATTAAGCTAATACATACGATAACATATAATACTAATATAATATATTTTGCTATTTCCATATTTTCCAGCTTATGCTAAGCTTATTATCAGCTTAACATTTCTCCTTCCCATATAACTTTAAATCATTCTAAACTAGTTTTAAAATAACTACTTCTGCATTGTCTCCTCTTCTTGGTCCTTTTTTTAGGATAGTAGTGTATCCACCAACTCTACCTTCATATTTTGGAGCAATTTCGTTAAATAGTTTTGCAGTTAAGTCAATGTTATTTCCTTTACTGTCTTTTACTTTGTTAACCATTTTCATCATTTTTCTTCTAGCATTTAATCTAGTTGGCATGTCTTTTTGTCTTTTTTCAGTAGTTTCTTCTTTTACTACTCTTAAATATTCTTTTCCATTTTTGCTTTTTACAAGCTCTGTTACTTTATTTCCTTTGCTATCTAGTTTTGCTTTAGATACTTTAACATCAACCATTTCAAAGTTATCTTTTTCTTTTACAGCTAAAGCAATTATACTATCTGCAATTGCTTTTACTTCTTTTGCTCTGCTTTCAGTTGTTTCTATTTTTTCATGTAATATTAAATCTGTTGTTAAAGTTTTAAGCATTGCCAATCTAATGTCTGTTGGTCTACCTAATTTTCTATTTGTAGCCACGTTTCTTTCCCTCCTTTTTAGTTAGCTTCTTTAATGAGGCATTAAAAATAATTTACAAGTATTTCTATTTGTTATTATTCTTCTTCCTTAGCAAAATCTAATCCTAAAGAATGTAATTTATTTGTTACTTCATCTAAAGATTTTTTACCAAGGTTTCTTACCTTCATCATATCTGATTCTGTTTTATTTGTTAAGTCTTCTACTGTAGAAATATTAGCTCTTTTTAAGCAATTGAATGATCTAACAGATAGTTCTAAGTCTTCAATTGACATTTCAAGAACTTTCTCTTTTTTAGATTCTTCTTTTTCTACCATTACTTGTGTATTTTTTGTTGCTTCTGATAAATCAATAAATAGTTCCAAATGCCCTGTCATAACTTTTGCAGCTAAGCTTAGTGCTTCATCTGGTGTTAAACCACCATTTGTCCAAACTTCAATTGTTAGTTTATCGTAATCTACCATTTGTCCAACTCTAGTATTTTCTACTGCATAGTTTACTTTCTTAACAGGTGTATAAATAGAATCTATTGGAAGTACTCCTATAGCTTGGTCTGGCTTTTTATTTTTTTCTGCATTATTATAGCCCCTACCTTTATTAGCAGTTAGTTCCATTACTAAGTGTCCACCTTCTGAAACAGTTGCAATATGTAAGTCTGGATTTAAAACTTCTATTGTACCATCAGTAATAATATCTCCTGCTTTAACTTTTCCTGGACCTTTAAAGTCTATTCTTAATGTTTTTTCTTCATTGCCATCTTGTCTTAAACAAACACTTTTTAAATTAACAATAATTTCTGGAACATCTTCTACTACATTTGGAATTGTTGCAAATTCATGTACAACACCATCAATTTTTGCACTTGTTATTGCTGTTCCTGGTAAAGAAGATAATAATATTCTTCTTAACGAATTACCAATTGTAATTCCATACCCTCTTTCTAATGGTTCACATACAAATTTTGCATAATTTTTATCTTCGTCCATTTCTAAGCATTTAATATTTGGCTTTTCAAATTCTATCATTTTTACCTCCTAATTATTTAGAAGTTAGAGATATGGGGTTTATATTAAATTTGTTATTTAACTTTTTACCTTAATTTACTCTACTTCACCTTTTATTTTTCAAGAAGTTAGAGGTTAAAAGTTATGGTTGCATATAGTACCATTCCTTCTCCTCTAATACTATATTTATCTAACTTCTATTTAGAGTAAAGCTCTACTATTAAATGTTCTTCGACTGGAATATCAACGTCTTCTCTTGCTGGTAATCTTACAACTTTACCACTTAGATTCTTAACATCTTTTTCTAGCCATTCTGGAACTGGTCTTGCTGCATTTGCTTCAACATTATTTTTAATAGTTCCATTATCTTTTCTTATTTCTCTAACACTAATTACATCTCCTGCTTTTATTAAGTATGATGGAATATCTACTTTATGTCCATTAACTTCAAATGCACCATGTGTAACTAACATTCTTGCTTGTGCTCTTGAGCTACCATAGCCTAAACGATATATAACATTATCTAGTCTACTTTCTAAAATTTGTAGTAATACTTCACCTGTTTTTCCACGAGTTCTTGATGCCATATCAAAGTATTTTCTAAATTGTTTTTCTCCTACACCATAGAAAGATTTTGTTTTTTGTTTTTCTCTAAGCTGTGTTCCATACTCAGAAAGTTTCTTTCTTTTTTGACCATTTTGTCCTGGAGCATAGTTTCTTCTAGCAATACTACATTTATCTGTATAACATCTTGATCCTTTTAAGAACAATTTTTGTCCTTCTCTACGACAAATACGACATTGTTCATCTTTATATCTTGCCATTTTATTTTTTCACCTTCCTTGATTATTTTTTAATTATACTCTACGTCTTTTTGGTGGTCTACAACCATTATGTGGAATTGGAGTAACATCTTTAATAGAACTAATTTCCAATCCTGCTGATTGAAGAGACCTAATTGCTGCTTCACGACCAGAACCTGGTCCTTTTACAAATACTTCTACTGTTTTTAAACCGTGCTCCATTGCTGCTTTTGCTGCTGTTTCTGCTGCTTCACCAGCTGCAAATGGTGTACTTTTTCTTGAACCTTTAAATCCAAGTTCACCAGCACTTGCCCAAGCAATACTATTTCCTTGAACATCTGTAATTGTAACTATTGTATTGTTAAAACTAGAATGAATATGTGCTTTTCCTTTTTCAATATTTTTTCTATCTCTTCTTCTAGTTACTGTTTTTTTCGTTACATTTTTTGTTGCCATTTTATTTTACTCCCTCCTTATTTCTTGCTTTTGCTAACTAATTTTCTAGGACCTTTTCTTGTACGGGCATTTGTTTTTGTTCTTTGCCCTCTTACTGGAAGACCCCTTCTATGTCTAAGACCTCTGTAGCATCCAATTTCAGTTAGTCTTTTAATATTTAATGCAACTTCTCTACGTAAGTCACCTTCTACTTTATAACCATCCATTGCTTTTCTAATTGCTTGTGTTTGGTCATCTGTTAAGTCTTTTACTCTAATATCTGGATTAACATCTGCTTTTTTTAGAATTTTTTGAGCACTTGATAACCCAATACCATAAATATAGGTTAAACCAACTTCTATTCTTTTTTCTCTAGGTAAATCAACTCCTGCTATACGAGCCATTTTTATTTGCACCTCCATAGTTTTTATTTTGCTTTTTTATTTTTTTGTTTTTTTGTGTTGTCTAAACAATTATTGGTGAAATGCATTGGCCTATTAGAAACCAATCAATAATGTTTTTAGACATATATATAAACACAAATCAAATTATGATAAGTTTACTTTCATAAACTTACAGCCGCTTTTTATGACTTGTGTTATATGCATTTTTATCCTTGTCTTTGTTTGTGTTTAGGGTTTTCACAGATTACTCTAATAACCCCTTTTCTTTTTATAACTTTACATTTTTCGCACATAGGCTTTACTGATGGTCTTACTTTCATTTCTTTCACCTCTTCATTTAGATTATTTTCAAAATTATTTTGCTCTCCATGTAATACGACCTTTTGTCAAATCATATGGTGATAGTTCAACTTTTACTTTGTCGCCTGGAAGAATTTTAATGTAATTCATTCTTAATTTTCCAGAAATGTGAGCTAAAATTTGATGTCCATTTTCTAATTCTACTTTAAAATTTGTATTAGGTAAAGCTTCTATTACTGTACCTTCAACTTCAATAACATCCTCTTTTGACATATTTTCTGTATGTTAGTAAACAGTTTTGCTAACATATCTCCTTTCCTCTTTTATTTGCTTTTTTATGTAATATATTTTTCCATTCGCAAATAAACGCATAATATCTTATATATTATACTGTATTTTTACAATAATGTCAATATCTCTGGCTCTTTTTCTGTAATTAAAATTGTATTTTCATAATGGGCTGCTATTGATTCATCTTCAGTTACAATTGTCCATCCATCGTCTAATACACAAATATTAGGTTTTCCTGCAATAACCATTGGTTCTATCGCTAGAGTCATGCCAGGTTCTAGCCTTACCCCTCTTCCTGCTTTTCCATAATTTGGAATGCCTGGATCTTCGTGCATTTCTTCTCCAATACCATGCCCTTGAAATTCTTTTACTACACTATATCCATTTTTTTGAACAAATTCTCCAATTGCATGAGAAATATCTCCAATTCTATTTCCTTTTAGAGCATATTTAATTCCTTCAAAAAAGGCTTGTTTGGTTATATCTACTAGTCTTTGTTTCTCTTTATTTGGCTTTTCTCCTACTATGTAAGTTCTTGCTGCATCTCCATGAAAACCATTTTTGTAAACTACTAAATCAACACTTACTACATCCCCTTCTTGAATGATTCTTCTATTTGATGGAATACCATGTATTACTTCATCATTAATAGAAATACATAGTGTTCCTGGGAATGCAGGCACTCCTTTTTCTCCACTTGGATATCCCTTTTGTGCTGGAATTCCACCTTTTTGCTTAATTATTTTTTCAGCAAAGTGGTCTAAGTCTAATGTTGTTATTCCTGGTTTTATATATTTTTCTATTTCTTGATATACAAAGGCTGTAATATGACATGCTTGTCTCATTTTTTCAATTTCTTTTTGTGATTTAATTGTTACCAATTTAATTACTTCCTTCCCAAAGTGACATGATTGTATCTACTATTTCTTTTGAGGATTTTTCTAAAGCAGTTAGATCTTGTGGACGAATTTGTAATAAAACGCCTTTTTCTTTGTAATATTGTATTAATTCTTGTGCATTTGTTTTATATACTTGTATTCTATGTTTAATAGTTTCCTCGTTGTCATCTACTCTACTAATTAATTTTGCTCCACATATATCACAGATTCCTTCTACTTTAGGTGGCTTAAATTTTGCATTATAAATAGCACCACATTTTTTATTAGAGCAGTTAAGTCTATTTAAGATTCTTTCTACAATAATATCATCTGGTATGATAAGCTCTGGTACAATATTAATTTTCTTTCCTTTTTCATTTAAGATTTCATCCAAGGCGGCTGCTTGTGCTGCTGTTCTAGGAAATCCATCTAATATAACACCATTTTTAGTATCTTCACAGTTTAGCCTATCTTTTACTATTTCTATCATAAGGTCATCAGGTACTAAGTGTCCTTGTGACATATAACTATCTGCAAGTTTACCAAGTTGTGTTTCATTTATAATTTGCTCTCTTAGCATGTCTCCTGTAGAAATATGTGGTAAGTTTATTTTTTCTGATAATATTTTTGCTGTTGTGCCTTTTCCAGTTCCTGGAGCTCCCAGCATAACAATATACATAGTATTTAGTTCTCCTTCCACGCATATTGGACGAACAGCTATTTTATAACACTGTCCGTCCCTTAATGAGTTTTTATTTAATCTAAAAATCCTTTATAATGTCTTGTTACAAGTAATGATTCTAATTGTTGTACCATTTCTAATGCTACACCTACTACAATTAAGATAGAGGTTCCTCCAAATGCTAGGTTAGTATTTGGTATAAATCTAACAAGCATTGGTAATATAGCAATAACTGCTAAGAAAATTCCTCCAAACCACAATAGTTTTGACATAATAGCGGCTAAATATTCAGCAGTTGGCTTTCCTGCCCTAATTCCTGGAATAAATCCTCCATTTTTCTTAATGTTATTTGATACTTCTGCTGGATTGAAGGTTGCATACGTATAAAAGAACGTAAAACCTACAATTAATAGTAGATATACAAGTGCGTTTGCAATAGTATAACCTACTGGTACAGCTGATGTTGAAGTTGCAATTGAGAAGTTGTAAATAACTGCCCAGAAGCCACTTTGCGCTGCTATATCTGGTATAAACATTTGTATAATCATAGCAGGAAATGTCATAAATGATGATGCAAAGATAATTGGCATTACACCTGCCATTGCAAGTTTTAATGGAATGTGTGTACTTTGTGCACCTACCATTTTTCTTCCAACTACTCTTTTTGAATATTGTACAGGAATTCTTCTTTCAGCTTGTTGTACAAATACAACTCCTGCAATTAGTAAAATTGCTCCTAATATAATTCCTAATGCTGTTAATAGTCCTGTTGTGCTAAATACACCTGTTCCCATAATTAAATTCCAAATCATGGTAACTCCTGCTGGTAATCCAGAAATAATACCTACGAAAATAATCATAGAAATACCATTTCCAATTCCTTTATTGGTAATTTGTTCTCCTAGCCACATTAATAGAGCTGTTCCTGTCATAAATGAAAGTACTACTAAGAATCCTGTTAAGAAGCCATCTCCAATGAAGATTCCTGAAGATTTATAAGATAAATATAATCCTATACCTTCTATTAAAGCAAGTACTACTGTTAATAGTTTTGTATAACGATTAATTTTATTTCTTCCTTCTTCTCCCCCTTCTTTCATTAGTCTTTCAAGTGAAGGAATAACAAATCCTAGTAATTGAATAACAATAGATGCTGTAATGTATGGTGTGATTGACATTGCAAAGATGGAGAATCTTGAGAAAGCTCCACCTGAGATTAAGTCAATTAATCCTGTCATACCATTAGTTGAGCTAGACATTGCTTCATTTAAAGCTACTGTATCTACACCAGGAATTGTAATAAAACATCCCAATCTAAAAACAACAATTAGAAGTAATGTATATAGAATTCTTTTTCTAACATCTGGTGTTTTAAATGCATTAACGATTGTTTTTAACATTAAATCACCTCAGCCTTTCCTCCTAAAGCTTCAATTTGTTCTTTTGCAGCTTTAGTAAATTTAACAGCTTTTACATTTACTTTTTTCTCTAATTTTCCAGTTGCAAGAATAACAATACCATCGTTTGCTTTACGAATAATACCATCATTGATTAATGTTTCAGCTGTAATATCTTCTGTTGTTGCTTTATTAAGCATTGTAAGAGTTACTTCTGTATAATTTTTAGCATGAATGTTAGTAAATCCTCTTTTTGGTAATCTTCTATATAATGGAGTTTGACCACCTTCAAATCCTCTTCTAACTCCTCCACCACTTCTTGCTTTTTGTCCTTTATGTCCTCTTCCAGAAGTTTTTCCAAGACCTGAACCCATTCCACGACCAACTCTTGTTCTTGTTTTTGTTTTTTGTGCTGGTTTTATTTCGTCTAATTTCATTTTGTAACTACACCTCCTATTTTAATTATTAACGTTTTTCTTATTTTAAAAAACAAATTTTAAAAAATAAGGTTATTTTGGTTTTAAGATTTTGTATGTAAGCTAACATCAATATTAGCTTAACTATTATCTTATAGAATTTCTTCTACTGTTTTTCCTCTTTTATGAGCTACTTGCTCTACTGTTTGCATGCTTTTTAATCCTTCGATTGTAGCATAAACTACGTTTCTTGGGTTGTTAGTACCTATTACTTTTGTTCTAATATCTTTGTATCCTGCAAGCTCTAATACTGGTCTTACACTACCACCAGCAATAACTCCAGTACCTTCTGCTGCTGGTTTTAGCATTACACTTGCACTACCAAATTTACCTACATATTCATGTGGAATTGTAGTTCCTACTATTGGAACTTCTACTAAGTTCTTTTTAGCTTCTTCAATTGCTTTTTTGATAGCATCTGGAACTTCAGCAGCTTTACCATTTCCTACACCAATATGACCATTTTCATCTCCAACAACAACAACAGCACTAAATCTAAAGGTTCTACCACCTTTTACAACTTTTGCTACTCTGTTGATTGCAACGACTTTTTCTTTTAATTCTGATGTATTTTCTGATTGCACTTTATTTTCCCTCCTTATTATTACTATTTTAAATTGTTTGATAGAAACATATCTCATTTATGTAAGATATGCTCCACATTCTTGGTTTAGTTATGATAACTAGAATGTTAGACCGCCTTCTCTTGCAGCCTCTGCTAATTCTTTAACTACACCATGATAGATGTATCCGCCTCTATCAAAAACAACTTCTTTAATATTTTTCTCTAAAGCTTTTTTTGCAATTAAGGCTCCAACTTCTTTTGCTGCTTCTTTATTAGCATGTTTTGTTTTTACTTCTTTATCTAAAGTAGAAGCTTGCACTAAAGTATTTGCAGCAACATCATCTATAATTTGAACATAAAGATTACTATTACTTCTAAAAACGCATAGTCTTGGACGTTCTGCTGTTCCAGAAATTTTATTACGTACTCTTCTATGTCTTCTTTCTCTTTCTTCTTTTCTGTTTATTTTCTTAATCATTTTCTTCTCCTTTCTACTAATGTAACAGCATTAGTAATTTTTTATTGATTAATGTCTAAGGAATTTGGCATTTCTAATCTTGTTGATTAGTAAATTAGGAATTTAAAGCGAGTATAACAAGGCAACCGAGCCAAAATTTTTGAGACTATACGATTGTATGTCGAAAAAATTTTGTGCGATGGTTAACACAGTTAGACGAAGCTTAAAATTTCTAATTTTATTTTTTACCAGACTTACCTTCTTTACGTCTAATATGCTCTTCAGCATATTTAATACCTTTACCTCTATATACTTCTGGTGGTCTTTTTGTTCTAATAACAGCTGCTGTTTGCCCTACAACTTCTTTATCAATCCCTCTTACTATGATGTGGTTAGCATCTGGTAAATCAAAAGTAATTCCTGCTGGTGGGTCAATTTCAACTGGGTGAGAGTATCCTAAGTTTAATACTAATTGTTCTCCCTTTTTTTGTGCTCTATAACCAACTCCATTAATTTCTAGATTTCTTTTATATTCATTAACAACTCCTTCAATCATGTTATATATTAAAGTTCTTGTTAATCCATGTAAGCTTCTATTTTCTGGTTGATTGTTTGGTCTTGTAACATGAATTGTATTTTCTTCCATTGTTACAGTTATGTTTTTGTGTAAATCTCTTTCTAATGTTCCTTTTGGTCCTTTTACAGTAATATGATTTTCATTTAGTGTAACTTCTACACCTTCTGGTACTGTAATAGGTTTATTTCCTATTCTTGACATTTTTTATTTCCTCCTTTCTTACCAAATATATGCAATAACTTCTCCTCCAAGGCCCTCATTTCTTGCTTCTTTGTCTGTTTTAATACCTTTTGAAGTAGATATTAAAGCAATACCTAATCCATTTAAAACTTTTGGTAGTTCGTCTTTTGAAGCATATACTCTTAGTCCTGGTTTACTAATTCTTCTTAATCCTTCAATTACGCGTTTTCCATTTTCTAAATATTTTAATGTAATACGAATTACTCCTTGAGTACTATCACTCATTTCTTCATAAGCAGCAATATATCCTTCTTTAAATAGAATTTCAGCAATTGCTTTTTTCATATTAGAGCTTGGTATATCTACTGTTTTATGTTTTTGACTATTTGCATTTCTAATTCTTGTTAACATATCTGCAATTGGGTCAGTTGTATTCATTTATCTTTTCCCTCCTTCTTATTCTTACCAGCTTGCCTTTTTAACTCCTGGAATTTCTCCCTTATGAGCTAATTCTCTAAAACAAACACGGCAAATTCCAAATTTTCTAATATATGCATGTGGTCTTCCACAAATTTTACAACGATTATATTCTCTTGTTTTGTATTTTTGCTCTCTTTGTTGTTTTACTTTTAAAGATTTTTTAGCCATGAATTTTCTCCTTTCATATTTTCACTTACAACTAATTTAGTTTTGAAATGGCATTCCTAATAAAGATAATAACGCTTTTGCTTCTTCATCTGTCTTAGCTGTAGTAACAAATATAATATCCATACCTCTAATTTTGTCAATTTTATCATATTCGATTTCAGGGAAAATTAATTGTTCTTTAATTCCCATTGAGTAATTTCCTCTACCATCAAATGAGTTATTAGATACTCCTCTAAAATCTCTTACTCTTGGTAATGCTACATTAAATAGTTTGTATGCAAAATCATACATTTTTCCACTTCTTAATGTAACTTTGCAACCAATATTAACACCTTCTCTAATTTTGAAAGCAGCAATTGCTTTTTTTGCTTTTGTTATAATTGGTTTTTGTCCTGTTATAATTGTTAAGTCATTAATTGTATTATCTAATGCTTTTGGATTGTCTTTCATATCTCCTAAGCCAACGTTAATTACTATTTTTTCTAGTGTTGGTACTTCCATAACTGATTTATAGTTAAATTTTTTCATCATTGCTGGCACGATTTCTTTTTGATATTGTTCTTTTAATATTTCCATAAGTCTATTTTAGACCTCCTTTCTATTTTAATTTATTTCCACATTTTCTACAAATACGTACTTTTGTATCTCCTTCTACTACATAACCTACTTTTGTTGCTTTGTTGCATTTAGGACATACTACGTTTACTTTACAACTATGTATGCTGCATTCTACTGGAATAATTCCGCCTTCTTCACCTTGTTTTCTAGGTTTAACGTGTTTTTTACGGATGTTAACACCTTTCACAATAATTTTTTGTGTTTTTGGTATTACTTCTAAAACTTCTCCTGTTTTACCTTTATCATTTCCAGATAGAACTTTTACGGTATCACCTTTTTTTATTTTCATTTTATTTTCACCTCTTTAATTTACAGTTTTTATGAACTTTTGGTAATTTTGAATTTTAGTATTTCAAGCTTCGATTTTGTATTTATATGAGCTCACACAGCCTTTTATGGCAGTCTTGGCTAACAAATATTTGAAGCTTTTCATATGTTTTTAAAGAACCTCTGGAGCTAGAGATAAAATTTTCATATACTCTCCATCTCTTAATTCTCTTGCTACTGGTCCAAAAATACGAGTTCCTTTTGGTGTTTTGTCATCTTTTATAATAACTGCAGCGTTTTCATCAAATCTTACATAAGAACCATCTGCTCTACGAACAGGTTTCTTTGTTCTTACTACAACAGCTTTTACAACGTCTCCTTTTTTAACAACACCACCTGGTGTAGCTGTTTTTACAGATGCAACAATAATATCGCCTACTCCAGCATATTTTCTATATGAGCCACCTAAACATCTAATACACATAATTTCTTTTGCACCAGTGTTATCAGCAACTTTTAAAATACTTTGTTGTTGTACCATTTTCTTTCTCCTTTCTAGTACTCTATAGGGAAACTGTTCTTTCCCTGGTAACTACTCCAAGGTATATTCCTTTAGAGTTTAGTTCCTCTTTCTTATTTTATAATTGCCTTTTCTATAACTTCAACTACTCTCCATCTTTTATCTTTAGAAAGTGGTCTTGTTTCCATTACTTTTACTTTATCACCGATTTGGCAAACGTTTTCTTCATCATGTGCTTTTAATTTATAAGTTCTTTTTACTGTTTTACCATATACTTTATGACTAACACTAGTTTCAACAGCAACTACTACTGTTTTATCCATCTTATTTGATGTAACTGTACCAATCATTATTTTACGAAGATTTCTTTCTTCCATTTAGATTTCTCCTTTC
>CAMSEM010000003.1 GCA_947057505.1 uncultured Clostridium sp.
GCGTTCACCCGGGCGAAAGAGAAGCTTATCATTACCGGAACTATGTCAAATTCCAGAACTATCAGAAAAATACCGCATTTTGATACGTTATTTTGAAACCAACTTCTACCCAGATGGCAGAAATGTATTAAACACAAAACGTTCTGTTACAACAGCTTCTTCTGAATTAGATAATTTACTACGCTATCCTGGTGTAAAAAATATTTTGTGTAATCGTTCTAACAACTTAAATACAGACAAATTGCTATCAAAAGGTGAAGTAACTTTATTGTGTACTCGTAGAGGAGATTTAGGAGAAACTGCTCACAAGGCATTTGGCTTATTCTTCTTATTACTATTACAACAATCTATTCTTTCTAGACCTGGAAATGATAGTAATCGTATACCGCACTTTTTATATATTGATGATTTTCCAACTTATATTTGCAAAGCAACTGAACCAATTTACACTCTATACCGTAAATATAAAATTGGTACTGTATTAGACTCACAAAACCTAACACAGTTAAAAGGTGATTTATCAGCTGATGGTAGAGGAGATTATTATAAAGATTTAATTCTTTCTAATACTGTTAACAAATTTATTTTTGGTAATGCTCTTCCAGAGGATGTACAATGGTGGCAAACAGCAATGCAAGATAAAAGAGAATGGACTTTCAGTAATACCTATAATGCAGATAAAACAGAATATGATCCTAAAAAAGGTAATATTAGTTTAGCTTGGAAATCTAATTTTGCTGCTGGTAAAATTATGTCTTTGAAATCTAAACAAGTTATTTACAAAATTAAAGATGCAAAAGGATCTAGTAAAGTAAATAAAGGTAAAGTAGATTTTATGGAATCTAAATATAAAGAACCTAAAAAACTTAAAAAATATGATTTTACTAAGTTTACTAATGGTATTTCAGACATAGAAACTGCTGCAAGAAAAGCACTTGAAAAGAATAAACCTAACTATTCAGTTATTACATCATCTAATGATAATTATGATATTGACAGAGAAATAGATCCAATTCAAACAGATATATCTGATTCTAGATTTTTATTTGATAATGAAGATGCTATTGTGGTAAACTTTAAAAATAAAAAAGGCGAATAAGTCTTGTTTCCTTGTTTGATTTAATTATATAAGATACATGAAAAAAAGATTCTATGAAAATAGAATCTTTTTTAGTGTATTTAAATTCCTAATAATTTTACTTCAATGTTTTCCATTTTGTATTTTTGTGTTTCTGCATCTAGTTTAAATTCTACTAATGTTTTAGCAAGTGTTTCTTCATTTTGCCTTAAATCTGTTGTATAATATAAGTTGATATTACTAATTTCTAAACCGTTTACTACAATACATTTAAATGTTTGTGCCATGTGTTTTTCATCTTCACAAATTAAAATTAATTGTGGCAAGCTCATATAACCAGAGTCTCCTACTTGAAAATTTTCATAGAAGTCTTTATATAGTTTCATTTTATCTACTAATTTCTTTTCCCAATCATCTTCTCTACGAATTACTTCAAATACAAATTCTATCGATTTTGCATTTTTAGTTAATTTAACACTTCCTCCACTTGCTTTAAATATTTTACCATTTTGTTTAGCGGTAAATGCTGGCTTTGGTGTATATGAGTCAAATGCTTTTACTTTTCTTAAATAAGCAATTAATGTTTGATTTCCTGCTAACCTTTTTTTAATCATTGGAACAGGTTTGGTATTATCTGTTGGTTGCCATTTACTTTCTATTCCTCTAGAGTTTAGTAAGTATTTACCCATTTTTTCTAAGCAGTATATACGGTAAATTCCTTTTCCATCTTCTGAATTGAAATAGTATCTAGTTAAAATTTTGGTTTTTACTAATTGTTCTAATTTATTATTTAATTTATCTTGTGAGCCTACTTCAATGTTTTTCCATTCTAACATTTGAAGTAGTTGCCTAGATGTTATAAATTCAAATTCATTTACTAATTCCATGATTGCAAAATGAATATCGTTAATATGCCCTATATTAATTCTATGAATAATTTGGTTCATAGATACATATCCATCTTTTCCATCAAATACTTTTAATTCACCTTCACGAATGGCAAAAGGCGATACGGTTGCTTTAATTTCTTTATCTTCTATCATTTTTAACCTCCTTTAGTCTTAAGCAAAGACTAAACTATTCTATTTTCTTTTTGCTTTTATTACATCAGCTATATTAATATTACCATATATTTGGCAATTTGTCTAATTTTTTCAAAAATGTTTGTAAAATTATTTTTTAAAATTTAAGTATATTGCCAAAGCGTAGCACACGCAGCAGTGCAAACGTGCAATATACTTAAATATAAAATAATTAAATATTAACAATTACTATTACTTTAACAAATTATCAACTTCCTTCTGGCTTAAGTATCGCCATGTACCTAGTTTTAAATCTTTTACACCAATATTTCCAATTTTACTTCTATGAAGTGCTAATACTTTTTTTCCTATTGCTTCGCACATACGTCTTACTTGCCTGTTTTTTCCTTCGTGAATGGTAATTTCTATTCTAGAAATGTTTTTTTCTTCATCTATTTTCATAATTCTAACTTTAGCTGGTTTTGTAACATATTCTCCAATATCTACTCCATTTTGCAAGTTTTCTACTTCTTCATTGGCTATTTTACCTTTTAGAGTTACTTGATAAGTTTTATTTATTTCATGTTTTGGGTGTGTTATTTGATAAATAAAGTCTCCATCATTGCTTAAGATTAGTGCTCCAGATGTGTACATGTCTAGTCTTCCTACTGGTACGACTTTTTCTTTTATTTTTATTAAATCCATAACTGTATTTCTATTAAATTGATCTTTTACTGTTGTTACATAGTCGATTGGCTTATTTAATAAGATATATACTTTTTTTACTTGGTTTGTTATTTCTTTGCCTGCAAATTCTACTTTATCTGTTTGTGGATTAATTTTAGTGCCTAATTCTACTACTATTTTTCCATTTACTTTTACTTTGCCATCTATGATATATTGTTCTGCTTTTCTTCTAGAACAAACACCTTTGTTTGCTAAAAATTTTTGTAATCTTTCTTCCATTTTTATTTTTACTTCTTAAAAAACTTGCTTCTAAGAAGCTTTTCCTCCTTTTCTAAAGATAAGAGGTAATCGTAATTAGATTACCTCTTACATTGTAATTAGTCCTTTTTTTCGCCTAAAACTTCCTTTAGGTGTTTTATTCTTTTGGTTTCTTCATTAATCTCATAAATTCCTATTCTGGTTAGCCCTAATGCAATAATCGCTAATATCGCATGTACTATGATAATACCTATCCCATTATAGTAAACAACATCAAGTACAATTGATACAATATTGGCTAAGAATATTATTGCTACAGCTATCGTTGCCATTTGCCAATAGCGAAGTGATGACATTTTATTTAGTCCCAAATGCCATATTAAGCAAGTCGCTAGGACTAAGATAGCTAATAGCAGCACACCATCATTAATAGTTCTAATTACAGTTTCCATGCTTCATTCCTCCTTTTATTGATGTAAAATGTTATATTGTAAAACTAAAAAGAAAGGAATTGTTTTTCCTCACTATTTAGTGAAAAAAAGTAATATGAACTTTCTATGTATGCATTATATCACAATTATTTACATAACTCAAGTTTTTTTAGTATTTCTTCAAAATATTGTGGTAGAGGTGCTTCTAAGTGCATCTGTTTTTTAGTAATTGGGTGAATAAAGTCTAGGCTTTTGGCATGTAGCATTTGTCCTACTACTCCAAATTCATTCTTTCCATTAGAATATACCATATCTCCAACTACTGGATGACCTATTTCTGCCATATGTACTCTTATTTGATGGGTTCTTCCTGTTTCTATAATAACTTGCATGAATGTATAAGTTCCATATCTTTGTAGCACTTTAAAATGTGTAATGGCTCTTTTTCCATTTCGAGTTACTGCCATTTTCTTTCTATCTTTTGTACTTCTTCCTATTGGCATATCAATACTTGCCTCTTCTTCTGGTACATTTCCTCGAACTAAAGCTAAATACATTTTCTTTACTTTTCTATCTTGTATTTGATTGCTAAGCTCAATGTGTGCTTTATCGTTTTTGGCTATGATTAGTAATCCAGAAGTATCTTTATCTAAACGGTGGACAATTCCTGGGCGTAGCTCTCCTCCAATGCCAGATAGGTCTTCTTTACAATGTGCCATGATAGCATTTACTAAAGTTCCATCTGGGTTTCCGGTTAGCTGGGTGTACTACCATTCCTTTTGCTTTATTTACTACGATAATGTCATTATCTTCATAAATAATATCTAATGGAATTTCTTGTGCTTTTAAGCTTGTTTGTTTTACTTCTGGTATGTCAATGGTAATGCTATCTCCTTCTTGTACTATATAGGAAGTTTTGGTTTTTTGGTTATTTACCAGTATTTGTTCTTCTTCTATTAGCTTTTTTATCATCATACGAGATAAGTCTACATTTTGATTTGCAATATATTTATCTATTCTTTCTTTTGCATTACTTTCTACTTTTATTTCTTTCAATATTTTTCTCCTTATTAACTTATTCTATATCCAATTATTGTTATTATTAAAAATTAATTCACTCTCTCATAAACTACAAAGTTCTCATCACTATATAATTCTGTATAGTTATCATCTCTTGATAAGAACATATTTAATTTTGTTTTTGCTCCAGTAATGACATGTGTAATATCATATTGTTCCATTTTATCTTCATAATAAGTACTAATATTAGATACATTAATATAATCAGAGAAAATATCTCTACCTGCTTGCTCCTCAGTTTTATTGAATTCTGGCGCATATAGGTCTGCTCTTGAATCTATGAAGACTGGGATACCTCTATATAACAAGTAACTTCCATAATTATATTCATTAAATAATTTTATATTTTCAACGTCTAAATGGCTCAGAATATAATCTGATGCAGCTACTGGATAGGTAGCTTCGTTTACAAATTTATCATTTGCTTTTCCTTTTAGCATTAAAAGACTAATTAAAATAACAATTAGAACAGTAAGTATTCTGCCAAGTAATGTGGTAACAAATTCCATAACCGTTTTAGTTATTTCTTTATCATATTTTTCTATTAAGTTAGTTACTAATTTTGCAAAGATAAATCCACAAACAATTACAAAAATAGATGCTTGCCTTCTAGACATGAAGGTAAGTATAGTAAGACCACCTAGCATAAAGAAATCACGCATACTTGCTTTTGTATCTGTAAAAATAAGTAATAATACAAATACAATAACTACTGTCAACATGGCTTTATTGTTAATTAAAACTAATGGTTGATGCTCGCTTATATTATCCATTGTATTTCCTTGCATTGTATTTACTAAATAAGTATATGGTGTTACTCCAATTGGTGTAAGTAGCCCTGTGAAAATACATAAAATCATAATCACAATTAACCATTTTACAGCTGGTTCTTTTTTGAATGTCATTTTATATGCTTTTTTTCTTCTCTTTTGTGTTAATTTTATTGCATTTTCCTTATCTAATTGCAAGTGTGCAATTTTTTCTTGCCTCATTCTTACCTTTTCTAAATCACCTTTTTTTGCTATTTTCTTTAATTTACGTTCATTCCATTTGATTCTTAACCAGTAATAAATATAACTATCACTAATAAGTGCAAGTAGGTATTCTGCAATATATGGCATATATAAAACGAAGTAAAATGGCCATACTGCACAATGCAAATTAGCAATTAAAATAGGAATGATTACTAAATATACTGCATACCTTTTCTTTTTCGTTTTGATAAATTGCTCTATAAATAAAATAGTTAAAGCAAATAGAATAAAGGTCACAAGCTGTGCTCTTGCTGCAATAAAGTCTTTTAACAAGTACATGGTTAGCATGGTAATGATAAATGAAATAAGAGGGTTTTTGCATAATTTATGATTGGTATAATAGCAAACTACTCCAAGTGTCATGGCTAGCAAAATGGTTGCTATATATAGTGCACAAAATCCGCCTATACCTGTTATTTCTCCTAAATGGTACACTAGGTAAGTTCCTACATCATAAGCCCAATGTGGATACGTATATGGCAAATTATCATGCCAAGAAAATGGGTCTTGCATATCGATACTTCCAGTTTGCATGATATGTTCACCAATAGCTATGGTGTAATAGGTATCATTTTGAAATGTAATTGGTGTTAATGCAAAGCAAAAAATTAAAATGCAAAAAATAGCTAATACATGAAATTTTATATTTGTTTTATCTTTCATTTCTATCTCCTTTTTTCTTTTTAAGCTTTATACATAAGTGTTTTATTGTATAGGAAAAATCGCTAGATTTTTCCGTGTACAACAAGGTTAGTCCAGCTTAGTTTACCCAAGCTTTAGCTCGTGGCATGTATTTCGCAAATTCTTCGAAGGCTTTACCTTACTAAGCGAAATGCCTTTCTTATTATACCAAATTTTACTTAAACAAACAAGCTATTTTTTAGCATATTAGTAACAATGGTTACTAGATACTGGATCATTATTCAGTGGTAGTTACCTTAATAGTCCTAATCATGTTTGTTTTTACAGTTTTGAAAAGTACTTAAGCTGCCTTTCTTCTTTGAACATGCTAACTGCATTGTGCATTAAAAAAACAAGAACACACACATGATGTGTACTAATTTACCAAAAAGCATTGATTTATTTTACATAATGTGTTATTATGTGTATAAGTTTGTTTATAAAACTTTTAAATTTTTAATAAGATTTTTAAGGAGGGTTATAGCATGAGCGGAAAACAATTATCTAGACCTATAGCAGAACAGCAATTACTTTCAAAAGAGGCAATAATGTTGCCTCCTACACAACGGTTAGAGTTGCTTTTTAAAGCAAAAAATTACCCAATAGTAAGAAAAAGGACTTCAGCTGAAAAACAAATAAATGAGATGATTGACTTTTACAATCTCTGCTGTGTAATGTTAGTGCAGTATTTTCCAGTTGAAGATGCTGAATGCAATTTTCTTATGCTAAACCTTATTGCATCACAAGAAAATGCTCAATCAATTTTCACTGGAAAATTTGCAAAAGCTTTAAAAATGTTGAGAGAATATGAGGAGCTGGAAAATAAAATAACAGCTATACAAATGTTGTTTTACCAATACCAATATTCTTTTCCTGAATTATATGAATCTTATAATTTAGAAGATTTTGCAATCCAACGTATTTCGGATATTATTCGAGATACTAGAGAATTGATGAATTCCGACCCACAGTTTGCCGAACAAATTTTAAGGCGTTGGGAGCTATTATCTTAAATTGACAAAAACAGTTGGAAAGCTATCCAACTGTTTTTTCATTATTTTTATTTTATCCATTAATTTGTTTTGCAACTTCTTCTGCAAAGTTTTCTTCTTTCTTTTGAAGTCCTTCACCTTTTTCAAATCTAGCAAATCTAATAATTTTTGCTCCTTTTGATTCTACTAGTTTTCCTACTTTTTGGTCTGGATCTTTAACAAAGTCTTGTTCTACTAAGCAAATTTCTCCATAAAATTTTCCAATTCTACCTTGTACTATTTTTTCAGCAACAGCTTCTGGTTTTCCTTCATTAACAGCTTGTGCTTTTAAAATTTCCATTTCGTGGTCTACTCTATCTTGTGGAACCTCTTCTCTGCTTAAGTATTCAGGTCTTGCTGCAGCAATTTGCATGCAAACATCTTTTGCAAGATTACTATCTCCACCTTCTAATTCTACTAGAACACCAATTTTTCCATCTCCATGGATGTAGCTTTCTACTAAACCATTTGATTCGAATCTTTCAAACCTACGAATTGACATGTTTTCACCAATTGTTGCAATTTTATTAGTTAATACATCTTGTACAGTTTTGTCTGTTTCTACGATAGATGTTTGTGCTAATAGTTCTTCTAATGTAGCAGGATTTTTCTCTGCTACTTGTTTTGCAACATCTGCAACAAAGCTTCTAAATTCTTCATTTTTAGCTACGAAGTCTGTCTCTGCATTAATTTCAACTACAACTCCTACTTTTTGGTCTTCTGTTACATAAGTTGCAACTAAACCTTCAGCTGCAATTCTATCTGATTTTTTAGCAGCTTTTGCAATTCCTCTTTCACGTAAAAGTTCAATTGCTTTTTCTTCATCTCCGTTTGTTTCAGTTAAAACTTTTTTGCAGTCCATCATTCCTGCACCTGTTTTTTCCCTTAGAATTTTTACTTGTTCAGCAGTAATCATTATATTTTCCTCCTTTTATTATGAAAGCATTAGTTTTTCTTATGAGATTTTTAGTACCTTGTATGAATGACCATTTAAAGACAGCTATTAAAGGTTTTAGCCAAGTGATAGATGTCAAAAATGAAAAAGGTTTTAAAAATCGAAGAAGACAAACTAATGCTTTTCTATACCATATATAACCTTATTATTCAGCTATTTCTTCTGCTTTAGCTGGTTCTTCTTCAGCTTGAGCTACAACTTCTTCCATGTCAGCTGGTGCTTCTAAATTTTCTTCTACCATAGCTTCTTCTACAGTTTCCATAGATTCACCTTGTCTTCCTTCAATAACAGCATTTGCCATACAGTCTGCAATTAATTTTACAGCACGAATAGCATCGTCATTTCCTGGAATTGCATAGTCTACATCTTCTGGGTTACAGTTAGTGTCTACTAAACCAACAACTGGAATACCTAATTTTCTAGCTTCTAGAATTCCTATTCTTTCTTTTTTAGGATCTACTATGAACATAACTCCTGGTATTTCTGTCATTTCTTTAATTCCACCAAGGTTTTTTTCTAGTTTTTCCATTTCTTTCTTTAAAAGAATTACTTCTTTTTTAGGTAGTACATCAAATGTACCATCTTCTTGCATTTTTTCAAGCTCTGTTAATCTGTTAATTCTTTTTCTAATTGTTTCAAAGTTTGTTAAAGTACCACCTAACCATCTTTGGTTAACATAGTACATACCGCATTTTTCAGCAGCTTCTTTCATGCATTCTTGTGCTTGTTTTTTTGTTCCTACAAATAGAATTGATTTTCCTTCTTCTGCTTGTTCTTTTAAGAAAGCATAAGCTTCATCTAACTTTTTAGATGTTTTTTGTAAGTCAATAATGTGGATGCCATTTCTAGCTTGAAAAATGTATTCAGCCATTTTAGGATCCCATCTTCTTGTTTGATGTCCAAAGTGAACACCTGCTTCTAGTAATTGTTTCATTGCAACTACTGCCATAATTTTTTCCTCCTTTTAGTTGTTCCTCCATATTGCTACAAACGTTTCAAAAGACTTGTTTAAATTGATTAATAGATTTTTTAAGCAAGCACTCTTTTGTTACTTACAATATGTGTGTATTTTTCCAACGTATATTATTATATCATAAAAAGTGCCTGCAGCGCAAGCACTTTTTGCAATTTTGGGTGACAATTTGCAATTTATTGATATTATGCCACTTTGGTCTAATAGTATTTTTTCTATGGATAATTTTTTTGTTTTATTATAAATTGGATTTCTATACTTTCATATTAAGATAATATATATTTCATTTATCAATATCTAATTAGTCTGCAAAATATCTTTTTAATAATCCATCAAATCCCTTTCCATGACGAGCTTCATCTTTACACATTTCATGAACAGTGTCGTGAATTGCATCATATCCAAGTTCTTTTGCTCTAGTTGCAAGTTCTTTTTTGCCCATACAAGCACCATGTTCTGCCATAGCTCTTAATGATACATTTTTCTTTGTATCTGCATGAACTACTTCTCCTAATAGTTCTGCAAATTTTGCAGCATGTTCTGCTTCTTCATAGGCATATCTTTTAAATGCTTCAGCTATTTCTGGGTATCCTTCTCTATCTGCTTGGCGGCTCATTGCTAAGTACATACCAACTTCTGTACATTCTCCCATGAAATTTTCTCTTAATCCTTTTACTACTTCTTCATCTAATCCTTGTGCTACACCTATTACATGTTCATCTGCATACGCTTTTTTAGCGTCCTCTTGTCTTAATTCAAATTTTTCTTTTGGTGCTCCACATTGTGGGCATTTTTCTGGAGCTTCTTCTCCAAAGTGGATATATCCACATACTTTACATACATATGCTTTCATTATTTTTTCCTCCTTCAAATTTTGCCTTGTATTGTGCTTTTATTTTTTCACTTTACTATCATAAGATATTTTATAAAAAATTTCAAGATGTTTTTTTATATTTTTGAAAAAAATGGCAAAATTGCTATATTACAAGTCTTTTAAGTTTTTACCATTAAATAATAACAAAAATAGCAAGTGTAATCCTTGCTATTTTTATATTTTACTTATTTAATTAAGCAATAATTTCAGATACAACACCTGAACCTACTGTACGTCCACCTTCACGAATAGCGAATCTTAATCCGTTTTCAATAGCGATTGGAGTAATAAGTTCAATTGTCATGTCGATGTTATCACCTGGCATAACCATTTCTGTACCAGCTTGTAATTCGATAACACCTGTAACGTCTGTTGTTCTAAAGTAGAATTGTGGTCTATATCCATTAAAGAATGGTGTATGACGTCCACCTTCTTCTTTAGTTAGAACGTATACTTGTGCTTTGAATTTTGTATGTGGATGAATTGTTCCTGGTTTAGCTAATACTTGACCACGTTCAATTTCATCTCTTGTTGTTCCTCTTAATAGAACACCAATGTTATCTCCAGCTTCTGCTTGGTCTAATGTTTTTCTAAACATTTCTACACCAGTAACAACTGTTTTCTTAGATTCATCTGATAATCCAACGATTTCAACTTCTTCTTGAACTTTAACCATTCCTCTTTCAACTCTACCAGTAACAACTGTTCCTCTACCACTGATTGTCATAACGTCTTCAATTGGCATTAAGAATGGTTGGTCAACTGGTCTTTCTGGTGTTGGAATGTAGCTATCAACTGCATCCATTAATTCTTTCATTGGAGCATATACAGGATCGTTAGGATCTGTAGATGTGCTTTCTAATACTTTTAATGAAGAACCTTTAACGATTGGAATTTCGTCTCCTGGGAAATCATAGCTTGATAATAAGTCTCTAACTTCCATTTCAACTAATTCTAATAGTTCTGGATCGTCAACCATATCGCATTTGTTTAAGTAAACAACGATATATTTAACACCTACTTGTCTTGCTAAAAGAATGTGCTCTCTTGTTTGAGGCATTGGTCCATCAGCTGCAGAAACAACTAGGATAGCACCGTCCATTTGAGCAGCACCTGTAATCATGTTTTTAACATAATCAGCGTGTCCTGGGCAGTCAACGTGTGCATAGTGTCTGTTTTCTGTTTCATATTCTACGTGAGCTGTGTTGATTGTGATTCCTCTTGCTTTTTCTTCTGGAGCACCATCGATTTGGTCATATGCTTTAAATTCAGCATTGCCTATCATTCCTAAGTATTTTGTAATAGCTGCTGTTGTTGTTGTTTTACCATGGTCAACGTGTCCGATTGTACCAATGTTAACATGTGGCTTTGTTCTTTCAAATTTTGCTTTAGCCATTTTTAATTTCCTCCTTTTAAGTTAGCTGCTAGCAAGCTTGTGAGCTTTACAGATAACTTATACAAAAATACTTTTGCATTTTGTATTCTTTCTAAAAGCTCCTCTGCTGCTTTTGCTATTTTCTATTTTTTAATATTAAAATTAAGTTAATTGTTAGTGAGTTGGTAAGTTTTATAAGTTACTTATAAAAACTCATTATATCTCACTGCACTTGCATTTTATAACATTTAAATTAAAAATGCAAGTGTTTTTATTATTTTTATGAACTATTTGCTTTTTAACTATTGTATTTTAGTTTTTATTTTTTAGCTCTTGATGCAACAATTGTATCAAATACTGATTTTGGAACTTCTTCATAATGACTTGGTTCCATTGAATAAGTACCTCTTCCTTGTGTTTTTGAACGTAAGTCTGTTGCATAACCAAACATTTCTGATAATGGAATGAAACTTCTAATAATTTGGTTTCCTTGGATTGCTTCCATACCTTCCATTTTACCACGTCTTGAGTTTACATCACCTATAACATCTCCCATGTATTCTTCTGGAACTGTTATTTCTACTCTCATGATTGGCTCTAGAATAACTGCTTTTGCTTGTTTACAACCTTCTTTGAAAGCCATAGAACCGGCAATTTTGAATGCCATTTCTGAAGAGTCAACTTCATGGTATGAACCATCTACGAGTGTAGCTTTAAAGTCAATTACAGGGTATCCTGCTAAAATACCACTTTCAGCAGCTTCTCTAACACCTTCTTCGATTGGTTTAATGTATTCTTTAGGAACAACACCACCTACGATTTTGCTTTCAAACTCAATTCCTTTACCTGGCTCTAATGGTTCCATTTCTAGCCATACGTCACCGTATTGTCCACGACCACCAGATTGACGAATGAATTTACCTTGTACTTTTACTTTATTTCTAATTGTTTCTTTGTAAGAAACTTGTGGTTTACCTACACTACATTCAACTTTGAATTCTCTTTTTAGACGGTCAACGATAATGTCTAAGTGTAATTCACCCATACCTGCAATAATTGTTTGTCCAGATTCTTGATCTGTCCATGTTTTGAATGTTGGATCTTCTTCTGCAAGTTTTGATAATGCTATTCCCATTTTTTCGCTATTTGCTTTATCTTTTGGTTCAATAGCAATATCAATAACAGGCTCTGGAAATTCCATTGATTCTAAAATAATTGGATGTGCAGGATCACATAATGTATCACCTGTTCCAACATCTTTTAATCCTACTGCTGCTGCAATATCACCTGCATATACTTTATCAATATCTTCTCTGTGATTTGAGTGCATTAATAGAATTCTTCCCATTCTATCTTTCTTATCTTTATTTGCATTTAAAATTGTTGAACCTGCATCTAATGTACCTGAATATACTCTAAAGAAGCAGATTTTTCCAACAAATGGATCTGTTGCAATTTTGAATGCTAAAGCTGCAAATGGTTCATTATCAGATGTTTTTCTTTCAGCTTCGTTTCCATCCATATCAACACCTTTAATATCTGCAATATCAAGTGGTGATGGCATAAATTCTACAATACTATTTAATAATTCTTGTACACCTTTATTTTTGTATGAAGATCCACAGCATACTGGAACAATTTTATTTGCGATTGTTCCGCTTCTAAGACCTTTTCTAATTTCTTCTTCAGATAATTCTTCACCATCTAAATATTTCATCATCAATTCATCATCTTGTTCAGCTGTTGCTTCTATTAATTTTGCTCTGTATTCTTCTACTTGTGCTTTCATATCTTCTGGTATATCTGTTTCTTCAATTTCTCTTCCTAAGTCATCTTTATGAATGAAAGCTTTCATTTTAATTAAATCTACAACACCCTTGAAGTTTTCTTCTGCTCCAACTGGTAGTTGAATTGGAACTGCATTTGCTTTTAATCTATTTTTTAATTGTTCAACGCAAAGCATAAAATCAGCACCAGTAGTATCCATTTTATTTACATATACCATTCTTGGTACCATGTATTTATCTGCTTGTCTCCAAACTGTTTCTGTTTGTGGTTGAACACCACCTTTAGCTGCTAATACCGTTACAGCACCATCAAGTACTTTTAAAGAACGTTGTACTTCTACAGTAAAGTCAACGTGTCCAGGGGTATCAATAATATTGATACGATGTCCTAACCATTGACAAGTTGTAGCAGCAGAAGTAATGGTAATACCTCTTTCTTGTTCTTGAACCATCCAGTCCATTGTTGCTCCACCATCGTGAACCTCACCAATTTTGTGAGTTTTACCTGTATAGAAAAGTATTCTCTCTGTTGTTGTTGTTTTTCCTGCATCAATGTGAGCCATGATTCCTATATTTCTTGTTTTCTCTAAAGGAAACTCTCTTCCAGCCACTTATTTTTCCTCCTTTTTACTATTTTTTATAAGTATGCAACTTCAACTTCGTTTCAGTTGCATCAAATAACTGTAAAGCTCGTAAACTCGCTAACAGTTATTAGAATTAGAATTAGAATTTATAATGAGCAAAAGCTCTATTTGCTTCAGCCATTTTATGCATATCTTCTTTCTTTTTGAAAGCTCCACCGTTTCCAGCTACAGCATCCATAATTTCGCCAGCTAGTTTTTCAGCCATAGTTTTTTCATGTCTTTTTCTAGCATAAACTACTAACCATCTTAAACCTAAAGTTTGTCTTCTTTCTGGTCTAATTTCGATTGGTACTTGATATGTTGCACCACCAATTCTTCTTGCTTTAACTTCAAGAACTGGCATTACATTTTCAAGTGCTGCTTGGAAAACTTCTAATGCATCTTTTTGCTCTTTTTCTTTTATGATGTCAAATGCATCATATACGATAGATTGAGCAACTGTTTTTTTACCATCTAACATAACATTGTTAACTAATTTTGTTACAACTTTGCTATTATATATTGGATCTGGTAAAACTTCTCTTTTTGCTATATATCCTTTTCTTGGCACTATTCTTCCCTCCTTTTTAAATTTTCATACTATAAAGTATTTCGGTACTCTGGAAAACTTTTTGTTTTCCCGTATAGTGCTATATAATTTATTCTAAATTTAAGTACCTTAAATTAGTAATTTTATAGCACCACTTTTTTGAAACTTTTTTACCTATTTTTTTAATTTTTATCAAAAGCGAGTATTACAAGGCATTCAAGATAAAATTTTTGAGATAATACGTATTGTATATCGAAAAAATTTTAGTCGAATACTAACACAGTAAGACGAAGCTTTTCACAAGAATTTTATTTTTTAGGTCTCTTAGCTCCATACTTAGAACGCGCTTGCATTCTATCTTTTACACCTGCTGTATCTAATGTTCCTCTAATGATGTGGTATCTAACACCTGGAAGGTCTTTTACTCTTCCACCTCTAATTAGAACAACACTATGTTCTTGTAGGTTATGTCCAATACCTGGAATATATGAAGTAACTTCATATCCATTAGATAGTCTTACTCTGGCTACTTTTCTTAAAGCTGAGTTTGGTTTTTTAGGTGTTACAGTTTTTACAACAGTACATACACCTCTTTTTTGTGGTGCTCTTTTGTTAGTCATTCTTTTGTTCATAGAATTATAACCATGTTGTAAAGCTGGTGCTGTTGATTTTGCTTTAGAAGATTTTCTTCCTTTTCTTACTAATTGATTGATTGTTGGCACTTAAATTTCACCTCTTTTCTTAAATTTGATTATTATTTGTATGTAGCAAAACCTTTTATATAGGGCTTTACTTTAGCAAATAATTTGAAAACCACTAGTTTTATACATAATTTGCGTATTTTATACTAGCGGTATCTATTTTATCATTTTTTTAGGTTAAAGTCAACTATTTTCTAGTCTATTATATAATTATTCCATGTTATGTTACAATGGATGTTACTTTTATAAACTATATTTTTCTTTTACAATTTACCATTATTTTATGTTTTTGATGTGCAGTAGTCCTAATAGTGTTTACTCTTTCTTAATTAGCGTTCTATTTCTTCTTCTCTTTTTGTTGTGTATTCTTCTCTAGCTATATTATCATTTGCTTGCATTACTCCATAGATTTTTTGTCTTGTTGTTGTATCAACTACTATATTTTGTAATAATTCTTCTCTTGCAGTTTTCTTTTCTAATGCCTCTCCTGCATCATTTATAGCAATGTTGTCCTTTTTAATACCTTGTTCTTTCTTCATTGCTTTTCTATAAAGTAATTCCTTTTTTCTGTCTCAAAATTTGTTTGTTCCTCATCTAAAGTTACATTTTTGGCTTTATAACTTGTATCTTCTATGTTTTTTTCCATTTTCCCCGCCTATTTTTTAATCTATCTTTTCTTTTTCTAAATCTTTTAATGCTCTATCTGCTAATTTGGTGTATTTTAATTTTTTGTCTTTTATTTTTTCTGGAAGCTCTGGCAAAATTCCAAAGTTTGCATTCATTGGCTGAAAGTTACTGCTTGGAGTTGATATATATTTTGCCAAAGCTCCAATCATTGTTGTTTCTGGAAAGACTATTTTGTTTTCTTTTTGTATTTTTATAGAATTACTCTTTATTACTTCCTCATTTTTTTCACCACTTTTTGTTTTTTGCTCTTTCCATTGATTAGCTGCATTTAGCGCAGCTACTAAACCAGAGCAAATAGATTCTACATATCCCTCTACTCCTGTAATTTGCCCTGCAAAGTAAATATTTGGATTTAACTTCATTTGGTAATTTTCATTTAATAATTCTGTAGAATTAATATAGGTATTTCTATGCATCACACCATATTTGGCAAAACTGGCTGTTTCTAGTCCTGGTATCATGCTAAATACTCTTGCTTGTTCTCCAAATTTTAAATTCGTTTGAAATCCTACCATGTTAAATAAATTGCCTTCTGTATTATCTTGTCTTAATTGCACTATGGCATATGGTCTTTTACCAGTTCGTGGGTCGGTAAATCCTACTGGTTTTAATGGTCCAAAACGTAAGGTATCTTTTCCCCTTTTTGCCATTATTTCAATTGGCATACATCCTTCAAAAATTTCTTTTTTTTCAAATTCATGCAAAGTTACTACTTCTGCATTTGTTAAGTTCTCCCAAAATGTTTCATATTCTTCTTGGTTCATAGGTAAATTTAAATAGTCTGCCTCTATATTTTTATTTAGGCTTTCTTTCCATTCTTCTATGCTTTGTTCTTTTGGTCTTTCTTGTGTATACCTATCTCCCCAAAAAGCAATATTCATATTGATAGAGTCCTTTTCTACAATTGGTGCTGCTGCATCGTAAAAATATAGTTTGTCTTGTCCAGTTAAATTTGCTATTTCTCTAGATAAATTGTTAGAAGTAAGTGGACCTGTAGCTATAATAACAATTCCGTCTTTTGCCATTTGTTCAATTTCGCTTTGCCAATTTAGCGCTTCACTGTCATTTTGTACATTTCCTATTTCTTTTCGAATAATTTCTACATTTGGCATTTTTTGTAGCTCTTTGGTTACTTTTTTTGCAAATTCTTTACGGTCTACTGCTAAGGCCTGTCCTGCTGGCACTGCGGTTTCATCTGCTATACGAATTAAAAGAGAATCTAAAGCACGTAGTTCTTCTTTTAATAATCCACAAGCATTGGTGTGTAAGTTTGATTTTAATGAATTACTACATACAATTTCTGCTAAATTTTCATTGCTATGTGCTGGTGAAAAATGATTTGGTTTCATTTCATATAGTTTTACTTTTATTCCTCTTTTTGCTATTTGGTAAGCAGCTTCAGATCCTGCTAAACCTCCACCAATTATACTAATATATTCTTTCAAAATTGTATCCTCCCTAAATCATTTCTAAGTTTTAAAATCTTTTGATAAATTTTCTAAATATGTCAATGTGTTTTAACCAAAAAGTTCCATAACATCTTCTTTTGTTAATTGATTAATAAATGTATTTTGTGTAGATAGCATATTATCTATCAATTTTGCTTTTTTTTCTTGCAATTCATATATTTTTTCTTCTATAGAATTTTTGGTAATTAATTTATATACTTGTACATTATTCTTTTGCCCAATTCGATAGGTTCTATCTGTTGCTTGATTTTCTGCTGATATATTCCACCATGGGTCATAATGAATTACCATGTCTGCTCCTGTTAAGTTTAACCCTGTTCCACCTGCTTTTAAAGAAATTAAAAAGATTTTAATATTTTTGTCTTCATTAAATTTATCTACCAAATTAATTCTATCTGCAACTTTGGTTTGCCCTGTTAGTTTTAAGTAGGAAATTCCTCGCTTTTTTATTTCTTTTTCTATCATTTCAAACATAGAAGTATAGCCTGAAAATAATAATATTTTGTGTCCACTTTCTATGGCATCTGTCACAACTTCTATACATTGTTTTAATTTGCTACTTTCTCCTTCATAGTCTTGCAAAAATAGACTTGGATGGCAACATATTTGCCTTAACCTCATTAAAAGTGCTAATATTTTTATTTGGCTATTTTCAAATCCATTTGCTTGTATTTCTTGTGCTACTTCTTTTTTAGCTTGTGCTAAATACGATAGGTATACTTTTTGTTGTTCTTCTTCCATTTCATTATATAATACTGTAACTGTTTTATCTGGAAGCTCTGTTAATACTTCTTTTTTGATTCTTCTTAAAACAAATGGTTCTATCATTCTTTTTAAAGTTTGCATAGCTTGTGCATTTTCTTCTTTTATAATTGGTGTTTCATATAGCTCTTTAAATTTACGATATTTAAACAAATAGCCAGGCATGATGTAGTCAAAAATAGACCATAGTTCTGAAAGTGAGTTTTCTATTGGAGTTCCTGTTGAGGCAAATCTTGTTTGGGCTGTAATTTTTTTAATGGCTTTTGCATTTTGTGTATTGTTGTTTTTGATATATTGTGCCTCATCTGCTATCATATATTTAAACTGATAATGATAGCCAGTATAAATTTCAATGTCTCTTTTTAGTGAGTCATATGAAGTAATTACTAAATCATATTCTGGTATTTTAGCGATTTTTCTTTGCCTATCTATAGCTGAGCCACTAATCACTGTTGCCTTTAAGCTTGGTGTAAATTTCATAGCTTCGCCTAACCAATTTAGAGTAAGCGAACTTGGGCATACTACTAAAGATGGTTTTGCATTTTCTTTTTCTTCATTAACATAGGATAAAATTACTGCTAATATTTGAATGGTTTTTCCAAGTCCCATGTCATCTGCTAAAATGCCACCAAATTGATAATTGTCTAACATTTTTAACCATTGGTACCCTATTTTTTGGTAGACTCTCATTTGCGCATTTAGATTTTCTGGCATACTCACTTCTATTGCTGTTTGATTTTCTTTTAATTTATCTAGCATGGTTTGGTAGGCATCGTTTGTTTGTATGTGAACATTTTTTAAATTTTTTAGCATTTTATCTAAATATAAGCTTCTATAGCTAGGGAGTGTAATCATACCCTTTTCTAATTCTTCATAATTTGTATCCATTTCTACTGTTAGTTCTTGTAAGAATTGCATTGTTTGGGTATCTTCTAGTTTTATATAGCTTCCATCTTTTAACCTATGAAATTTCTTTTTTAAGTTGTACTTTTGTAGCATTTGGGATAAATCTGTTAAGTCAATTCCTATTTGAGATAGGTCTATTTCTAGTAGGTGATTTTCTAACTTAATACCAACGTTTTGCATATGAAAATTAGTAATTTGTTTTTTTCTAAAACTCTCTGTTGCTAATACTTCATATTTTTTCATATAGGTTTCTATTTCTTCTGATAAAAAAGAAAATATTTTACTATCATTGGCTAAAATTAGCCTATTATTATTTTTGTCTAACATAAAACCTGTTTGAATAAACGTATTTAATGCCTCGTTCTCGCCAATCATATTTCTAGCAAAAGATTGATTTTGCCCTAATAATGGGTTAAATTCTTCTTCTCCATAACAAAATTTAATATCTGCTGTAATATTGTTTAATGCATCATAGTCTAAATAAATTTTAACTGCTAATTTTTTAGGTATACAGCTTTCTTGTATGATTTTAGGAAGTTTTTGTTTTTGAATGATTTGTTCCATATTGGGTGCTATCATTGCAAAAAAACTAGTTAGTTCTGCTGTATCCATTACAATGGAATTGGTATAATTTTTACGTAGTACCTCTAATAATTTTAAGGTAGTGTTTTTAAATTGTTCACTACAGCGGTAAATTGCCTCTGGGCATAGTAGATAAAGGTATTCCTTACCTTGCAATATTTCATAGCTAAAAACATCAATATTACATTCTAGCTTAAATTCATCATTTTGTACTTGTTCAATATTAAAATGAATATTAGGTTCTTCTGCTTTAAAACAAATTGTTTTTTCTTTTTCTCCTTTTTGAAATAGCACTTGTTTGTTTTGAAGGCTGTCAAAGAAATCATCCAACCCAGTGTTAGAAATTAAAATACTATCTGGTACAAAGTTTTTTGTATAATAGCTATAGCCATTTGCAATTTCATTATTGTATTTCATAATTTCTGCATATTTTAGTAAAAATTGAAGAATTGGCATAGATGCTTCTTCAAAGCTTTCTGTTTTATGAATTACATTTAGTTTGTTTCCATATTGGTATACTTCTTGATTTAACATTTTCTCATAAAATTCTGGCAAGTTTTTTAGCTTGTATAGTTGTTTATCTCCTATTTTAAATTCTACTTTTAGTTGTTTGGTAAATTCGTTGTAAAATATTTTGGGAATTATTTTAATATTTTGCGCATATTCTTCTTTTTCTTGTGAGCCTTCTAGCTTTTGCTGTTCTGCTTGTATAAAGGTGGTTAGTAACTGTTTAAATACTCTATGATTTTCTTTTCTGCGAATTTCATTACTATTGTTTACCATTGTTTTTAATACCTCCAAATTAGGTTTTAAACCAGAATTTTGCTAGTGTAAAATTATATCATATTATGCTTAGTTTGGCAATTGCATTTTTTATACTTTTGGAAAATTTTAGGTAATTATTCAATGCTTGTTACTTACCAAAATTGCTATATTACAAGTTTTTTCTTAATGTTACTAAATATTTACAAATTTTAGACCTTCTTGTAAATAGAATATTGCAAAAATAAAAAGTTGCGGAATTTGACTTTTATGTAAAACTGATGTATGCTATGAATTAGATACAATTTATATATTAATTCCTATATTCACTAATTAGTGAGGGAACCATTCCTCTTACTTTTTGGTTTTTCATATATAACATGTAGACAACAATAAAAGAAAATGGAGGATATAATTATGATTGGAAAATTTGTAGTGTGGTTTATCGTTTATGGGCTCAGTTTTTTGGTATCTAATGTACTTGGCTGGGTAGAACAAGGGATAGCATTTTTCTACATTTACCTTGGATTTTTAATTCTTTATGGTATTTGTATTATTATATTATTGGTACATGGGAAGCATGTTAATCTTGCTCCATGTGAAATGGAGCGGCTATTTGATACTATACCCAAAATGCTTATAACATTAGTGATTAACTTATTGGTAACATTCGTAATTACTAAACTTTTTAATGTAAATTTTTATGTTGTTTACCAAATTATACTGTTTTGTCAATGTTTAGTTCCCAACATCAAAAAGAACAATTAACCAAATACAAAAAAATTCTTATGAGAAGATTTAATCTTTCTCATAAGAATTTTCTTTTTATTCTTTACTTTTCTTCTTTGTAGTAGCTTTTTTCTTACTTGCTGTTTTTTTTCTTTGCTGTAGTCTTTTTCTTTGCTTTTATTTCGTTTTGTTCCTTTTCTTTTTCTGGCTCCCATTTTTCTCCTGGTTTTGGTGGATTCCATGATATATATTCACAAGAGGTTCCATTGTTTTCACAAACGTAAAATTTTCTTCCTCTTTTTGTTTTTTTAATTTGTACTGTTCCACCACAAACAGGACAAGGCACTTCTATGGTTTCTATAATTGGCTTTGCATTTTTACATTCTGGAAAGCCTGGACAAGCTAAAAACTTACCATACCTACCATATTTAATAACCATCATTTTACCACACTTTTCACATGGTACATCTGATACTTCTTCTACTAATTCTACATGTTCTAATTCTTTTTCTACTTTTTCTACTGTTTTTGAGAATGGTCCATAAAAATTACGAATAATTTGTTTCCATTCTTCTTTACCTTCTGCTATTTGGTCAAATTCTTCTTCTATTTTGGCTGTAAATTCTATATTGATAACATCTTTAAAGTTTTCTACTAATAATCCATTTACAATTTTGCCTAAGTCTGTTGGTACTAATTGCTTTTGTTCTTTTTGAATATATCTTCTTTCTAAAATAGTCGTAATAGTTGGAGAGTACGTACTTGGTCTACCGATTCCTTTTTCTTCTAATGCCTTTACTAAGCTTGCTTCTGTGTATCTTGCTGGTGGCTGTGTAAAGCTTTGTTTTGGCTCTAATTTTTCTTTTTTTACTTCTTGCCCTACTGTTAGTTCTGGAATAGCGTTACTATCTTCTTCTTTTTCACCTTCTATTGTTTCTACATAAAGAGTCATGAACCCTTTAAATTTTAATGTTTGACCGCTTGCTCTAAAGTTATAGTTATTTACTTGTATATCGCAACTTATGGTGTCATAAATAGCTGTTGCCATTTGGCTTGCAATAAAGCGATGATAAATTAGCCTATATAATTTATATTGGTCGTTTGTTAAATAGTCTTTTATTTTTTCTGGGTTTAGGTCTACATAGGTTGGTCTAATTGCTTCATGGGCATCTTGTGCATTTTGTTTTGTTTTGTAATAACGGTTTTCATAGTAGCTTGCACCATAGGTAGCTGTAATATAGTTTTTGGCAGCTGCCCTTGCTTCGTCTGAAATTCTAGTAGAGTCTGTTCTCATATAGGTAATTAAACCTACAGTTCCTCTTTCTCCTACATGTACACCTTCATATAACCCTTGTGCTACTGACATGGTCTTCTTTAGAGTAAATCCTAATTTTCTAGATGCCTCTTGTTGCATGGTACTAGTAGTAAAAGGTGGAGCTGGTGCTTTTTTCTTTTCGCCTTTTTTTACATCTGCAACAATATAGGTTCCTTTTTGAATTTGGCTTAAAATTTCTTCTACTTCTTCTTTGGTATGAAGTTCTAACTTTTTACCAGCTTTTCCATAAAAGGTTGCACCAAATTGCTTTTTAGAGTTTGGTTCTGTTAAGGTAGCATAAATATTCCAATACTCTTCTGGAATAAAGTGCTCTATTTCTTCTTCTCTATCTACTATTAATTTTACTGCTACTGATTGTACTCTACCTGCAGATAGTCCTCTTTTTACTTTTTTCCATAGAACTGGGCTTATTTTGTACCCTACCATTCTGTCTAATACACGTCTTGCTTGCTGTGCATCTGTTAAGTTCATATCTATTTTTCTAGGTTTTTTGATAGATTCTTTTACTGTTTCTTTGGTAATTTCATTAAAGGTAATTCTACAGCTACTATCTTCTGGAATTTCTAAAATATGGGCTAAATGCCATGCTATTGCTTCTCCTTCGCGGTCAGGGTCAGTTGCAAGATACACTTGTTTTGCATTTTTAGCTTCTTTTTTTAAGGCTTTTATTAAATCTCCTTTTCCACGAATGTTAATATATTCTGGCTCAAAGTCTTGTTCTATGTTAATTCCCATTTTAGATTTTGGTAGGTCTCTTATGTGTCCCATAGAGGCCATTACTTTTGTACTTCCACCTAAAAACTTTTTAATTGTGTTTGCTTTTGCAGGTGATTCTACAATAATTAATTTATCTGCCATGTTTTTTATTGATGTTAAACATTTTACTAAATGCTAAAACATTCTCCTTTTATGCTAGATTTAGGTTTTTTGTTTTAGGGTTTACCTATAAACCTACTAATGTTTATTTTTTCTAATTTGTATTTATTTTCATAAATGCTACTCTTGTATAATAGCTTACTTTTTTAAATTTTGCAAGTTGCTATTTGGCTCCCATTCAAAAGGCAACAAGGAAAGATTAAAGTGCCTCAAAGCCGAGCACCGCGCGGAAACTGTGGCTGCTGCCAGAATTGCCACTGTTGTAGTACGAATAGAATACACCAGCATTACTTCCATTATTGAAACGACCACCGCGTACGAAGAACGGACTGCTCGAATAAACGAAGGTAGAGTAGTCGCTGAACCAGCCAGTAGTTCCACTTACGTAAACCTCTTTCGTAGCATCTCCTGTTTTACATACGGTATAAATATCTGTTCCATAATTATTACTTGTTCCATGATAGGCTGTTGCATATTTGGTACTTGCTCCTCCTGTTGTTGCAAATGAGCTTCCATTGCTGATATAACTACTTGTATTGGTATTCCATGCTGCTGTATATTCATAAGCTCCTCCACTCATGTCATAGATACCATATGTGTTTCCAGTGGTACTTTGTTTTTGATTATTTGCATTTGTATATGCTGTTTCCCCTTGTGCTCCTCCTGTATAGAAACTACTATTTCGATTGATTGCTATTTCATGCCCATTTCTTCCATATTGACTATGGGTTAAATATGCTACTGCTCCCCATTCGCTATTTTTTGCCATATGGCTATTCATAAAACTTGTTTTATTATCAAAACTATCTACTGTTCCTGTTTGTCCATAGGTAGCTTCTCTTCCTATGGTATAAAATTCTCCTATTGTTCTACTTCTTAAGCTTTGCACTCCTGGTGTACTTGCTAAGTTTGTACTTTCTGTTCCACTCATTTCAAATTTGGCAAACCAAAAGCCTGTAAGAGTATCTCCCCAGCCACCATTATTAATGTTCTTTGTTTTTTGTGCCTGGGTAGAGCCCTGTTTTGCTCCAAAGGCTGGATGGACTATATATTTATAACCATCTGCTGCTTCTACTGTTTCTATTCCATCTTCTAAGCTATACCTTAGTATCCCATCTTCACTCCACATACCATAGCCATCATAATAGCCTAGTTCTTTTGCCTGGTCTGTTTGGCTTGTATAATAGGTTATTCTATAGGCATACCTAGGTATCCATACAAAATAGCTTCCATTTTGTGTTTTGGCATTTGCCCAATGGCTTGCATTATTATCTGCATTTCCCGTTATTGCTTTATATTCATACCACTCATTTCCACTATTGGCTTCATTTGCTGTTTTTTCAGTTGTTCCATCCCATTTAATTGGTGTCATTTTATTACCAGTTGTTCCTAATATTGGTGATTTGGGCTGTGGTATAATATTGTTGTTTTCATCTAGCCAAATAACATCTATTCTTCCATAACCATTTTCTACTGGTGTATTAGTTGGGTTAGTTCCTAAGATTGGTGCTTTTCGTTTTACTTCTACTTTATGTGAAATGGTTTCTCTTTTGTTTCCTGCTATATCTACTGATAGTACATGTAAATAATAATCACCTGGTTGGCTTGGAACAGTTATAATAATTGGGTGTGTGCTGTTACTGAATGCATCAGCTGTGTTCCACACTGTATTATTTACATTTAGATTGGTACTTGTGGTATTGAATAGCCATTTACATTTTGTGATATCTATTTTAGTTTGATTGTCTGTATGGGTTACTGTTGCTAATTCCTTTTCTCCTATTGTTGTACTTAATGTTAATCTTGTAATAGTTGCAAGCTCTGGTACTATACTATCTAAAATACTTACACTTGCTTCATCTGCTGCATTTCCTTCATCATCTATTAGTCTTGTAAATATGGTGTCTCCATGTCTTAGTCCTTCTACTGTTGTTCCTTCCATCCACATTCCGCTAATACTATTTTTTTGCCATTGCATTTTTAGTCCGGTAGTAGTACTTAGAGTTACTGTTGCATTTTCATTTGCAGTCCATATTGGTGCACTTACTGTGATGGTTCCTGTAATTAGGTTGGGACTTTGTGTATTTGCTCTTGCTTTTGCCTGACTTGGTGTTAGTACTTCTTTTAAGGTCATATTATCGTCACCATCTGTTTCAACAGTTGCCACATAGCCATCTTTGGTGGTTATGGTATAGGTTTCTTTTTGGCTTGTTAAGGTTTGCTGTATATTTTGTGCCACTTGATTTGTAACTTGGCTTGCTAACTTAATAGGTGTTGTAGTTGCAAGTTTGGCTACTAAACTAGTTTGTTTTTTTTTATTGTTTGCTTCTACTATTTTATTTTCTTCTTTTATTACTTCTTTGGTAATATCTGCTGGGCTATTAATAAGTCCTGCTTGTACTAATTTTTGCCAAAAGTCTTCTATATTTAATTTTGGATTTAGTAGTTTTTCTGCCTTATAATTTACTATTTCAATACTTAATTTTTCTTCTATTTGTGCTTTTTTATGGCTTTCTACTGATGCTTGTGCTATTTGCAAAATATTGCCATCTGTAAAAAGAAGGTTAGCGCTAACTCCTGCTAGTATTAATAACACTGCAATTGTTACTACTAATGCAATTAAGGTTATTCCATAGTTTGATTTTAATTCTATTTTTCTTACCATATTTTCCATTCTCCTCTTGTGTTCATTACAGCTATCCTCTTTTTGTTTTATACTTTTTTTCATATTATATAGTAATTTATGATATCTTTCAATACATTTTTGCATATTTGGGTTTACAAAATTTCTATTTAAAAGTTAAATAAAATAAGCCCTAGACATTTTTTTGTCTATAGGCTCATTTTTAATTTTTGTTAATATTGTTAGCAAAACTAATATTTATTGTAACACTAAATCTTCTAAAACGTATTTTAAGTCAATTGGTGTTACTTTATTTCTAAGTAATATATTTAGTAAATTTTCTACTTCTTCCTTTTGTGCGCAAATATGATTAATTTCTTGCTTTTCTTCGTTTAATTCATGATTACCTACTTCTGTTTTAATAACTCCTACACCATATTGTTTTTCGTTTTTATTAAGCTTTTTATCTTTGGTTTTATAATATTGTAGCTTAATAGTTCTAGCGTCTTCTTCTAGTTCTGTTTGAATTGTTGCTTCGCCGTAAATTTTTGTAAAGTTATACATACAGTTTATATTCCCCTTTCTTCATTTGTACGTGAAGAATTTTATCAAAGATTTTTCAAGAATACAAGTATTTTCGTACGACACAATTCGACATTTTTGTATTAATTTTTCTTTTATCTTATGCAAAAATTAAGAATAAATATCAAAAGTATGATTATATTAAAATATAATAGAAAAATCTTTTTACTTAGATTCAAGAAAAAAATAATTTTATCCAACTGGCTGATGTATGTGCTTTATATCTTAATAAATATATTTGTATTAGAGATAATTATTGTCATTATAATCCTATAAAAGAAAAACATCGTATTTTAATTATTAAGTTTATGTGGAACTTATGAAAATAAAAAAATGACACTTGAAAACCAAATGTCTATTAATGATTTATTTAAATAAAAAATGTGCAAGAGGCGATTTTGAGGAGTTCCACCACGGGAGCTCACTGCCTCCTGCTTAAGTTAAATATATTATAACAAATATCATTTAACTTGTCGAATATTTGACATTATTAGTATATACAAAAAAACAAAAATATTAATAAAATTTGCTGTTGAACTTGACAAATTTATATAATATACTTAGTTTAAATTTCATTTAGCAATTACTCCGTGCTACTAGTATCTATATCTATACATGAACTATACTTCTTATTTCTTGATAAATTTTTTCTTCTACATTAGAAATTGCAATTTGGTTTGCTTTTTTCCCCATTTGTAGTAATTTGTTTTTATCTTGAACTAAGCTACTAATCTCTTCGTTTAGGGTTTTAGCAGTTAAGTTTTTATCTAATATAATTTGGGCTGCTCCTACTTTTTGTAATACTTTTGCATTATATTCTTGATGGTTTTCAGTAGCAAATGGAAATGGTATAAATATAGCTGGTTTTCCAACATTTGCAATTTCTGTAATGGTCATTGCTCCGCTTCTACATACTACTAAGTCTACCATATTCATAACTTCTTCCATATTATAGATATATGGCAATATTTTAACATTTACAATAGAGTCTATTTCTAGCTGATGTTTTTCTTTTAATGTTTTTTTCATTTCTTTGTACTGTACAGGTCCTGCTGCCCACATAATTTGATAGTCTTCATTTTGCTTTTTGCTAATAATTTCTAATAAGCTATTATTAATACTTTGTGCACCTTGGCTTCCACCAAAAAATAGCACAATTGGCTTATTTTCTTGTAGACCATTTTGTTTTAACAACTCTTGTTTTCTAGTATTAGAAATTTCTACTTTTTTTACTTTAGTTGGCGTTCCTGTAACAGCAATTTGTTTTGCTTTTGGAAGCCTTGCTTTTGCATCTTCAAAACCTAATAGTACTTTATTTGCTTTGCTTGATATCATTTTAACTGCTACTCCTGGGAAAGCATTACTTTCATGTAACACTACTGGTACTTTTTTCTTTTTAGCTGCTAAACATACTGGTACACAAATATATCCACCTGTTCCGTAATACGACATCTGGTTTAAATTGTGCTATGATTTTTTTTGCTTCTTTTATAGAATGAAATGTTTGGTAAATTTTCTTTACGTTTTCTAAAGATAAGGTTCTATCAAATCCATAAGCATTAATTGTTTTTAGGCTATATCCTGCTCTTGGTACCAAGTCATTTTCTAGCCCTCTATTTGTTCCAATAAATATAATTTCTGAGTTTGGCTCTTGTTTTTTTATTTCATTTGCAATGGCAATTCCTGGGTTAATATGCCCACCAGTTCCTGCTGCTGCAATTATTACTTTCATATTTTACTTTCCTTTCCTAATTCTTATCTATAATTTTAGATTGTATTATAAAAATTAATTTCTTAAATCTTCTTTCCTGCACGTGAAATATTTAATAATATGCCGCATACAGCTTAGTAAAATAAATAACGCTGTTCCACCATAACTAAAGAATGGTAATGGTATACCAGTATTTGGAATAGATGAAGTAACAACGGCAATATTTAAAATTACTTGAATGGCAACTAAGCTAGTAATTCCAATTGCAACTAGGCTACCAAATGTATCTGGTGCTTTTATCGCAATTAAAATTCCTCTCCATATTAAAACTGCAAAAATACAAATGATAATAACACAGCCAATAAAGCCAAGTTCTTCTGCTACAATAGAAAAAATAAAGTCGTTTTGCGGTTCTGATATGTATAAGTATTTTTGCTTGCTTTCTCCTAGTCCTGCTCCAAATAGTCCTCCTGAGCCAATGGCATAAAGACTTTGAATAACTTGCCAACCTGTAGTTTGTGCATAGTCCCATGGATTTAAAAATGATAAAATTCTTCCTAGACGGAAGCTATCTCCTTCGCCTCCACCAGAAGTAAGTTTATATACTAAGTAGGCTCCTATCCCCATTCCGCCAACAGCTCCTGCTGCAATAAAGTGTAACATTCTGGCACCTGCAATAATTAGCATAACACATGTAATCATGGCAATAATTAAAGATGCACTTAAGTGATTTTGTACCAAATATAAAATAGCAATTGGCGGTAATAAAAAGCAAAGTGGTTTTACAAAACCTTTCCAAAAGTCTTTTAACTCATCTTTATGGTCAGCTAAGTATCCTGCATAAAAAATGATTAAACCAATTTTAGTAAATTCTGATGGCTGAAATTGCCCAAGTCCTGGAAATGCTACCCATCTTAATGCACCATTTACTTCTACTCCTAGTCCTGGTATTAATACTAATAATAAAATTCCACAAGAGGCAAAATAGGCTGCCAAATATAGTTTTTTGTATATACGATAGTCTATTTTAGAAAAAGTAAACATAGAAATTAAGCCTAAAATTCCAAACATAAGCTGTTTTCCTGCATAGGTATAACTTTTACCATCTTCTGCAAGTGCTGTAGGTGCAGAGGCAGACAGTACCATCACAATACCTAATGCTAATAGTATAAAAACAACTACGCAAAGTAGAAAGTCAAATGGCTGGTTAACAAATTTTAAATTTTTTTTGTTCTTTTGGGTTGCTGCTTTTGACATGGGTAATTTCATTCCTTTCTTATAGAAAAAGTAGATTAACTATAGTATTCATATTTTACTATTTTAAATTGACATTAATCCTACTACACAACAAATTAATGTAATAAAACTAAATACTGATACAATTTTATTCTCATTCCAACCAGATAATTCGAAATGATGATGAATTGGTGTCATTTTGAAAACTCTTTTTCCTGTTTTCTTAAAATGTTTTACTTGTATCATAACAGATAATGTTTCTAGTACTGGTATTAATGCAATAATGATTAGTATTAGTGGCATTTTTAAGTATAATGCCATACTCGCAATTGCTCCACCTAATAAAAGTGAACCTGTATCTCCCATCATTACTTTTGCAGGATGCAAATTAAATAATAAAAATACTAAGCAAGCCCCTATTAAGATGCTACCAAATATGGTAATTTCTTGTATTTCTAAGATAATTCCAATAACAGTTAAGCAAGTAAGAATAATGGTAGTTACACTTGTTGAAAGCCCATCTATTCCATCTGTTAAGTTAACAGCATTGGTAGTTGCAAGCATAACAATTACTGCAAATGGTATATATATCCAAATTGGTAATGATATAGCTGTTTTAAAAAATGGAATATACGTGTCGCTTCCTATTTGTAGTAAACCTGTTAAACATAAACTAAATGCAACAGATACAATTAATAGTCCTAACATTTTGTAGGCTGGTTTTAATCCTTCTGTGTTTTTTCCAATTAGTTTTTTTAGGTCATCTATTAAACCTATTACACCAAATCCAATCGTAGTTGCAATTAATGGAATTAGGTGAATAGCTACTTGCTTTTGTTCTTCATTTCCTGTTTTTGTATAGTTTAGGCAGATAAGTACTCCCATTACTAAAACAGTTATAATCATAATAATTCCACCCATCGTTGGTGTTCCTTGTTTTTTTAGGTGTGACTCTGGGCCCTCTGCCCTTTCCATTTGTCCTACTTTTAATTTTTTTAAGATTGGAATTGTAATAATGGCTATTACAAAACTAATTGCCATAGATAGTAATATAATTTTTGTTTGAAATTCCATAATTTCCTCCTTGGTTATGAGATTTTAAAAATGTATATTTTTTTAGAAAAGGACAGCTTTTATATCATTTTCTACGCAGTTGGGGCGAGCAAGAAAATGATATAATAGCTGTTTTTTCTATTTAATTTTTACTTACTCTAAAATCTCTCTAATAATTTCCCTTTCATCAAAAGGATATTTTTTTCCTTTAATTTCTTGTGTTAATTCATGACCTTTTCCTGCAATCACAATGATATCCTTTTTGTTTGCTATTGTAATTGCTTTTTTGATTGCTTCTTTTCTATCTAAAATACATTCATAACTACCCTTTGTTTTTTTGATGCCTTTTTCTATTTGTGATACTATTTCTTCTGGCTTTTCGGTTCTTGGGTTGTCTGATGTAATAATGGTGTGATCTGCTATGGTTCCTGATATGGTTCCCATGATTGGTCTTTTGCCAGAGTCTCTATCTCCTCCACAGCCAAATACACAAATTAATTTACCTTGTGTATAAGTTTTTACAGTGGTTAAAATATTTTCTAAGCTTTCTGGGCTATGTGCATAGTCTATCATAATAGTTAGTTCTTTTTGATTATCTACTAATTCACTTCTTCCTGGTACACGAATATTTAGTAATGCTTCTATTATATTTTCTGCTGTACAGCCATATTTTAGTGCTACACTAATAGCTGCTAGTGAATTGTATACACTAAATCTACCTGGAATTCCAGTTTTTACTCTTTGATTTTTATCGCCTAGTTTTACTTTAAAATCTACATAGGCATTTGTTACTGTAATATCTTTTGCAAGTAAATTTCCTGGGTTATCTATTCCATAAGTGGTAAAGGTACAATTTGGTACTAGGTTTGGTAATTTGTTTGCATAAATATCATCTGAATTAATATAGCCATATTTACACATAGAAAATAGTTTTACTTTTGATTCAAAGTAATCTTCCATGCTAGAATGTTCTTTTTGGCTAATGTGGTCTTTTGAAAAGTTTGTAAAAATGCCAACATCAAACTCGCAGCCATCTACTCTACCTAATTTTAAACTTTGAGAAGATACCTCCATTACAGCAAATTCACATTTTGCTTTTACCATTTGGCTTAACAATTCTTGTAGTTCTAGGCTTTCTGGAGTGGTTCTGTCGTTATCTCCTAAGTTTTTATCTCCTATATATGTGCAAATTGTTCCAATAAGACCTACTTTATATCCTTGTTTTTCTAATAAAGACTTAATCATAAATGTGGTAGTAGTTTTTCCTTTAGTTCCAGTTACCCCTATTAGCTTTAATTTTTTAGAAGGGTTTTGATAATAGTTGCATGCACAAATGGAAATTGCATGCCTTGTGTCTGGTGCTAAAATGAAGGTTATATCATCGGTTAAATCTTTTACCATTTCTCTGGTTAATTTATCTGCTTGTGCCATAATAACTTTTGCACCATTTTGAATGGCCTCTCCAATGAATTCATGACCGTTTTGTTCAAAACCATCTATTGCAACAAACATGTCTCCTGTTTTTATCTTTTGAGAGCTACTTTCTATTTTAGGAACATCTACTTCTAGACTTCCTTTTACTTTTAGGCCTTCTAAGCCCGCTAAAATACTTTTTAATTCCATAGCTTTCTCCTATCCTTCTTTTATTTTTTATTACATTTTTTCTTATGTGGTTTATCTTCCTAATTTTCCATTTGTATTATACCATAACTTGTTTTTAGAAAGCAACTTATGTTTGAATTATATTTCTACAATAATTTTTGTTCCTTCATATACACTAATTCCTTGTTTTGGTAATTGCTCTTTAATGACACAAGTTTGTTTGTCATATTCTTCTGGCTCATTTTTTATTTGCAGTTCTAAATTTACTTCTTTTAATGCTTTAGTTGCATCTAATATAGTCATTCCTTCTATTTTTGGTACTTCTACTTGCTTTTTCATTTCTTCTTCTGTTTCGTTATCTTTTTGTAGTTCTAAATATGGTAATACTTCAGATAATACTTGCCCTCCTACTGGTGCTCCTACCGCACCTCCTTGGGTGATTTAAGCAACACAAATCAAGTTAGCTGTTCGAACGATAGTAAATTGCAGATGGCTTATGCAATTAAGTTACTATATTTTTCAAAAACCATAACAACTTTTTAATGTTTTTTCAATAAAGTAGACAAAAAAATAACTAGATAATTATCTTCTGGTAATCTCTAGTTATTCAAAATCTATTTATATCTTTATATTTCAATTATCTCCTTGTGTATGAAGAGTATTATGTATCTATAACAATTAGTGGTACAGTTAATTCCTCTTTACTAAAACCTGAATGAGATCCTTTTATTTTTCCAATATAATTTTTTGCATCCTCTACAGTATTAACAAAATAAGCACCTTTTTTGCAAAAACTGATAAATTCTCCTAAGTTCGATTTCATATATTCCGATATCTCTTCTTTTCCAAATATATTATTTTTTATAAATTCATTTGTATCAAAAATATACATTTTATCTTGATAGTCTTTTTTGAATTCCTTTAAAAATTTATCTTTTTTATCTTCTTGCACATAATATGTTGCTGTTCCATAATCAATTCCTGGTAGAGCATAGAAATATTTATTATATTTTTCAAAATCCATCGTAATATCTTTTTCTGTTATATCTATTTGTCCATGATCTGCTATGATAATAATTTCTAAATCTTGTATGCTTTGCTTTTTTAATTTAATTAGCTCCTTTTCCATTTCATTCATAATGTTTTTACTATATACTCCATTATAATGAGATTCCGAATCCACATATGGTAAATATAAGTAGGTAAATGTCTCAGCATTTATATTACTCTTTATATTATTTGTTGCTTTTTCAAATGCCTCTTCCATATTCTACCATATTTTTACATAATTCTCAAGTTTTTTGTATACTAATTATAAAAAAATTGGCTTTGCAACTGCACAGTTTAAGGAATCCTCTGCATAAGTTATTCGTAATCGGCAAAGCCTCAACGACTAACTCAA
>CAMSEM010000004.1 GCA_947057505.1 uncultured Clostridium sp.
GCGGAGTTGTTACTTCTTCGCTCTGGTCGGGCGGAGTTGTTACTTCTTCGCTCTGGTCGGGCGGAGTTGTTACTTCCTCGCTCTGGTCAGGCGGAGTTGTTACTTCTTCGCTCTGGTCGGGCGGAGTTGTTACTTCTTCGCTCTGCTGCGTACCTGCTTGTTCTTCACCGAGATCGTTTTCCTGTGCAAATACTGCTACCGACATTGACATCAACAACATCAACATCGCCAACAATACTACACACCCAACTTTGAAACTCCGTTTGAACAATTTTTGATTCATAGTCAAACGCCTCCTTTAAATTAGTTATAAAATTTTAAACGTTCTCTGTGCATTTGCACAGTACATAATTATATTACCACATTTTACATAACTTGTCAACACTTGTGTACATAATTTTTTAATTTTTTTTATTTTTTGACTGAATCCCTTTGTATAAGCAGTTTTTTTGCTGTCTCAAAAAATAGAAGGCATCATATTTATGACACCTTCTGTTACATATACTTATTCAATTTTTTTGGCAACTATATATAGTCTTCCATCTTTTGTCCACTTATCACATGTACACAAAGTTATTAATTGATCTCCATACTGTGCTGTAGTTTCAATATCATAGTATGCATTTTGTTTTGCATTTTCTATATAGTCTTGAAATTCCTTTTTAGAATCTAGTTCTAAATGATTGTAAAATAGATATTCACCTTCTGGTTCATTACTATAATAAACTCTGCCTTTCGATACACTAATAATTTCATATGTTGCTTTTTCATATAATGTATCAAACCTAATATACTTATGTTGTTCATAATAACTTGGATCCTTGTAATCCTTTAAAGAACCAAACATTGACTTATCAATAGTAGTATTGTGTCCATAGATAAGTATATTCTTTGAGTTTTCTGTAACTCTGCCGTCTATCCAAATAGATGTACCTAACCCTTTACAAATTTCTTTGTTCCAATTTCTTGTTTCATAGAAGTTGGGCTTCTCTGGTGTAAACATTACTGGATAATCAATCACAGTATCTTCTATTGTTATCCAGCCATACATATCATTATTTTCTTCATACAATTGCTGATATTCTGCAAGAATTGGTTCTACATTTGGTACTTTTGCAAAACCATTGGCCATATCTTTTAATATAACCAACATTTGACTTTCTTGCTTTTGACTTTGAACTTCTTCTACTAAGCTTTGATTCTCTGCTCGATTTTGAAAGTCATGAAACAAAGTTATAACTGAATAGGTAATTAACAATAAACATACCAAAACAATTAAAGTATATGTTTTTTCTCTAAACCGATTTTTCTTCATGCTATATCCCTCCTGTTATTTGTTTAGAAATTAATATATAAATGATAATTTTTATTTTAACATATTTAAAATGTTTTTTCAAGTTTTATGTAAATCTTTTTTTGATATTATATTAGTCTATTTTTTCAAGCACGTTCTTATCATTTCTATTTCTTCTAAAGTTTTTTGGTATCCAGCTTGATAACATGCGTCTATTTTCTTAATATCAAACGTACTAGAAGAAGGTACATGAATGTCTAAAATATAATCACTCATTTTGGTTTTAGCTGTATCTCTATCATGAAATACAATATCTACACATCTAAATAGTATGTTTAAAGCTGTTCTTGGGTTTTCAACTTGTTTTGGTGGAAATTTAATGGTAATGGTTTTATCTACTTTTAGTTTTGTTAATTCTTCTGTTGGCACATTATCTAATATACCACCATCTACAAACTTGTATTCTTTATAATTAAGTGGTGCAAATACTACGGGGTAGCTACAACTTGCCCTTACTGCTTTTCCAATTTCTATATTCGTAATATATTTTTCATTTTCTATAGAAGCTGATGCAATATATTCTCCTTGTTTATTAGTTTGTTTGGCAAGATAAGTTTCCTTTTCTAATTTTCTATTAGTAAATACATATTCTTTTCCTGTTTTAATATCTACTGTTGGAATAGCTATTGGCATTTTTAGGTCTTGTATATTGAAAATACCTTTTAGTCTTGCACATTCACTAATAGCATCTTCTATTGCTTGACCTGAAATCATACCACTCCCCAATATACTTCTTGTATTTTTCAAATTGCTTACTAAATATTTAGGATCAGTTTTTAACATATTCTTAGCAAAGTATTTAAACAATTCTAGCATTTCTGTTGTGGTATATTCCATAGCATATAAAGCAGCTACAATACTACCTATACTAGTTCCAGAGACAGCTGAAATTTGAATATTGTTTTCTTCTAATGCTTTAATTGCACCTATATGAGCAGCGCCTTTTACTCCGCCCACCTGCAAAAGAAATTCCTATTTTCATTTTTTATTTGACTTACTTTTATGATTCTTTCATTTATAAATTGTATGTCTTTCCATTGACTCCTTGCTTATTTATAAGCGTTAGCAAAATCAAAGTTTTGGACGCACACTTGTGCAAGAAAGTTTTGCATAAGTTATTCGTAATCGGCAAAGCCTCAACTACTAACTTAACCTAACCTTGTTGTATCGTAAAAACAAAAAAGTTTTAGTCTCCTCCTTTTTCCAATTTATCTTCTTACTACTAGCCTGTCTATTTTAGAATGAATATATTTTTCTAGTTTTCCCATAAATTCTTCTGGTTTAATTTCTTCTTTTGCTACCATTTCTAACCCTTTTTCCCAACTTGCTGTTAATTTTGGGTTTAACATATCTGGCATGGATTGGTATACAATATCATAAATTTTTTCCCCTTTTATTGTTGGGGTAATAATTTGTGTTTTATTATTAATAGCAATATATCCTATTCTTTCTAGCTTTTTCATAATTTCTGCTCTTGTTGCACTGGTACCTATTCCTGCTCCTTTTATTTGTTCTCTTAGCTCCTCTTCTTCTATTAGTTTTCCTGCATTCTCCATTGCTAAAATCATAGACCCTGAATTGTATCTACTAGGTGGTGTGGTTTCAGAAGTTTTTATTTCATAATTAATTACTGGTATTTCTTGACCTTTTTTTAGGCTTTTTAAAATTTCTAAACTAATTTCTTCCTTTTTACTATCATCAGTTTTACCCTCTTGTTCTTCCAATGCCTCATTTGTAGTAGCTTGTTGTTTCTTTTTGTTAATTTCTAGGTAACCTAGTTTTTCACATACCTTTCCACTACTACTAAATTGTTCTACACATGTTTGATTACTTTCTACTTCTATTACAACAGAAATTTTATTATATTCTGCTGGTGGGTAAAAAATACTTAAAAAACGTTTTACAATTACTTTATACATTTGCTTGTGTAAATCTGGTAATTTATCGTAATTTTCAAATCCTTGACCTGTTGGAATAATAGCATAGTGGTCTGTAATTTTGCTGTCATTTACATATTTTGTTTTTACTAGATTAGTAGAATATTTTTCTTCTACCATTTTTTTAATGTAACCTTGAATTTCCTCATCTTGAAATCCTTTTGCTAAACCATTTAGGTTTTTAGAAATAACTTTTGCAACTGCTGTAGATAATACTCTTGCATCTGTTCTTGGATAAGTTACTAATTTTTTTTCATACAAATTTTGTACAATTTCTAGGGTTTCATCTGGCTTAATTTTAAATCTTTTAGTTGCTTCATTTTGAAGTTCTGCTAAGTTAAATAGTAATGGTGCATTTTCTTTTGTTTTAGATTTCTTTACTTCCACTACCACTGCTTTTTTATCTTTTAATGAAGCAATAAATTGTTTTGCTTCTTCTTCTTTTCGAAAACCTGCTTCATTATATAACTTAGTAGATTCCCACATGGTTGATTTTTCTGTTACTTTCCATTCTGCTTTAAAAGAACTTTCTTGGCTTCCAAATTCTCCTGCTATTTTATAATATGGTGTTTTTACAAAATTCTTAATCTCCCTTTCCCTTTGTACAATCATTCCTAATACACATGTCATTACTCTACCAACAGAAATAGACATTTTTTCTTCTCCTATTTCTTTTGCTGTGCGCCTACCATAAATAATAGATAATAGTCTTGAAAAGTTAATTCCTATTAAATAGTCTTCTTTTGCTCTTAAATAAGCTGAGTCACATAAGCTATCATAGGTGCTTAAATCTTTGGCTTCGTCTATTCCTCTTTTAATTTCTTCTTCTGTTTGAGAGTCTATCCATACTCTTCTTCGCTCTTTTTGTTCTACTCCTGCTTGTTTTTCTACTAAACGATAAATATATTCTCCTTCACGCCCAGAGTCAGTTGCAACATAAATACAGCCTACGTCTTCTCTTGTAAGTAGGCTTTTGACAACATTATATTGTTTTTCTACACTTGGTATTACTTCATATTTATACTCTTGTGGCATAAATGGAAGTGTGTCCAGTCTCCAAAATTTTAAGTTTTCATCATACTTTTCTGGATAACTCATGGTTACTAAATGACCTACACACCAAGTAATAATCCAATTTTCTGATTCAATGTATCCATCTTTTCTATTTCCACCACATTTTAATACTTTTGCAAATTCCATAGCAACAGATGGTTTTTCTGTTATTAGTAAATTTTTTACCATTTTACTCTTCCTTTATTTATTCATACCAAATAATATCCATTTCTGATGTAAAGTTATTATTGCCATATGCAAAAATAATGTATAGTTCTCCATTTTGAGCTAAACAGTATGTCTCTATATTTGCTATTTGGTACATTTGATTTGAAAGTTCTCTATTGTATACTGTATAACCTGATTGCACCAATACTTTTGCTTCTTCTTCTGCCTTTTTTACTGTACTATTTATCTTTTTTTGAACTTCACTTTGAATAATATTTTTTTGTGCTAACATATCATCTAGTTCTACTTTTTCTCCTGTTTTAAGATGATAATTATAGGTTTGTATAATGACTCTTTGTGGATTATTTCCTTCTTTTAAAGTAGATTGAATTGCTAGTGATAAAACATCTTCATTAATAAATGCTGCATAATTTACAGTATATATAATTTTATTGGTACCTTGATAGTTTAAAATTTCAGATGCTTTATTAGCAAAGACAGTTTGGGTAATATTGTTAAAACTTGCTGGCACTTCTCCTTTTATATTTACTACTGGCAAATTAATTTTCACTTCATAATTTTCTTTTTGCTGTTCTATATGATGTGCTGTATAAATAAGCTCTTTTGCAGTATTTAGCTTTTGAATATTACTTATGTCATAATCTCCTACACTAAAAGAATTGGTAAATAAGCTATTAAGCTTTCCTTTCAATTCTTCTTGTGTTTTTTCTATTGGCTGGTTGTTTTTTTCTTGGTTAAAGCTTGGTATTATAATATTTTCTTTGTTTGCATCCTCTACAAAAAATTGTGCATATATTCCAGCAAGTAATGCAAAAAAACAAAAAATACCTATTAAAATATAAATTACTTTGGGATTTTTCATTACAAGTTCTCCTTATATAATCATGTTTATTTGGCTTATTTTATATAAATTATTCTTCTTTCTATTAAGTAGTTTTATTGTATCGTATTTTTTATGAAAAAGCTAGTAGTTTATACAATTTTTTTGTTGCAATTTTACATAAATAGATGTATAATATTGTTAGATTGTAAATATTACTTTTATCCATCTTTCTTTTTGCTTATTAACAAAAAGAAAGTACCCTACTTTTTAGTTTTTTACTACCAATTTAAGCATCTATAAAAGATAGGAGTGTGAATATTATGTTATTGTATTGGTTCATTATTATGGTGTTGGCTGGTGTGGCATCTAATCTTTCTACTACTGTAGAACAAGGAGAAGCTTTTTTGTGCTTCTATGTTGGAATTTTTTGTATTGCTACTTTCATTTGTTTTATTTCTAAGCGGAAAAGTATGTTTTGCAAGGTCAACTTGATTGCTACTATTGGTATTGTAATACAATCATTTCTTTTGTATAAAGTTTTTGTTCTTACTAATATGCCACCTGTTAGCTTTTATTTTGTTTATGAAATGCTAACTTTTACACTTGGCATACTGGAAGTATCAAATACTTTTAAAGTTAAACCATGAGTACTCCCAATTATAAATGACTTTTGCATGTAAAAAGAAAACTCTTACTTTTTTCTAAGAGTTTTCTTTTTTATACTGTCTTTTTCTTAAAAACTTCAGCAGTATTGTCATATGTCTAATAATATGGGATTTCATTATTTAAACTCATTCATTCTAATAATATCATTTCTTTTGCTAATTCTCCTTTAAATTCTTCATATATATCAGTATTCTCTTCTAAAATACTACTGGCATCTGTATTAACTTTTCTCCTAACTAATCCAACATCACACATATAAATTTTAAACTTTGAAATATTAACATAGTTTCTGTATAAGTTCTTAAAACTTCCTTAAGCTTAAGTAAAATGTAAGTAATTCCATTGACTATTAGGGCTTTTTGCTGTATGATATATACTATGAATAAATTATGCAACTCTTCATTTTTTAAGTATTAAATTCATAGCCCATAAAAAATAAAAATATACTTATGCTATGAAATAAATTTAAGAAATGTTAATTATGCATTTTTAGAAATGGAGCAAAAATATGTTATGTACAATTTGTAATAAAAATACTGCTGTAGTATTTTTAAATAAACAAGAAGAAAATGGAAATCACAAGTTAGAAGGTTATTGTGCAGAATGTGCTAAAAATCTTGGAATTAATCCTTTAGAGGCACTTATGAAACAATCTAACTTAACTCAAGATGACCTTAATAATATGACCAAACAAATAGAAAGCATTGTAAATAATATGGCGGAAAACATAGATATGGATGAACTTTCTAGCAAAATGGAAGATATGGACCAAGAAGAATTAGATAAAATCAAAAAAAATGGTATGCCTATTGGCTTTGGGGCAATCCCTTTAGGTTCTATTTTCTCTAATATGTTTGGTAATAACGAAGAAGATGAAACTACTGGTGCAACTAGTTCTTCTAATGAAAAGAAAAAAGTAAAAGTAGACAAGGAAAAGAAAAAAGATAAACGTAAAAAAGCTTTAGATACTTATGGTACTAACTTAACTTTAAAAGCTAAAAATAATCAACTTGACATGGTAATTGGAAGAGATAAAGAAATTCAAAGAATGATTCAAATACTAAACCGCCGTTCTAAAAATAATCCATGCTTAATTGGAGAACCTGGTGTTGGTAAAACAGCAATTGCTCAAGGTTTAGCTATTAAAATTGCGTCTCGGTAATGTACCTGCTAAGTTATTAAATAAAGAGGTATATTTATTAGATGTAACTGCAATTGTTGCTGGTACTCAATTTAGAGGTCAGTTTGAATCTCGTATGAAGTCTATTATTGATGAGTGCAAAAATTTAGGCAATATTATTTTAGTAATTGATGAAATTCATAATATTATTGGTGCTGGTGATGCAGAACATTCTATGAATGCTGCTAATATTTTAAAGCCTTCTCTTTCTAATGGCGAAGTTCAATTAATAGGTACTACCACCTTAAAAGAGTATCGCAAATATATTGAAAAAGATAGTGCCTTAGAAAGAAGATTTCAACCAATTATTGTAGAAGAACCTTCTATTATAGATTCTATTGATATTTTAGAGGGAATAAAAAAATATTATGAGGATTATCATAAAGTAAAAATTTCTAATGATGTGATAAGACAAGCTGTTATAATGTCTGAAAAATATATTCATGATAGATTTTTACCAGATAAAGCAATTGATATTTTAGATGAAGCTTGTTCTCGTATTAATTTAAAAAATAAAGAGTTATACCAATTAGAGGTATTAAAGGCAGAGCTAAAAGCAGTACAAGAAGAAAAAGAGGAAGCTGCTCTTGCAGACTCTACAGAAGACTATAAAAAAGCTGCTGAATTAAAAGCGAAAGAATGTGCTTTAATTGAAAAAATAGATGCTTTAAATGAAAAAATGAAGTTAAAAAGTTTAACCATTCAAGATATTGCTGAAGTTATTGAAAGCTGGACTAAAATTCCAGTTAAGAAAATTACAGAAGCTGAAACACAAAAACTACTAAATTTAGAAACAAATTTACACCATAGAGTAATTGGACAAGAAAATGCTGTAGAATCTGTTGCAAGAGCTATTCGCCGTAATCGTGCTGGCTTAAAAACTACAAAAAGACCACCATCATTTATTTTTGTAGGTCCTACTGGCGTTGGAAAAACAGAGCTTGCCAAGTCACTTGCCTATGAAATGTTTGGAAATGAATCTTCTATTATTCGTATAGATATGTCTGAATATATGGAAAGTCACTCAACTTCAAAATTAATTGGCTCACCTCCTGGTTATGTTGGTTATGATGATGCTGGTCAATTAACTGAAAAAGTAAAACGTAATCCATATTCGATTGTACTTTTAGATGAAATTGAAAAGGCTCATCCAGATGTATTTAATATTTTATTACAAGTATTAGATGATGGTCGTTTAACAGATAGTCAAGGAAACACCATTAATTTTGAAAATACCATTATTATTATGACCTCTAATGCAGGTTCTAACCAAAATACCAATTCCATTGGCTTTGGCGGTTTAACTATGAACCAAGATAAAGTTTTAAGTAGTTTAAAAGAAACCTTCCGTCCAGAGTTTTTAAATAGAATAGATGAAATTGTAGTATTTGAGCAATTAAATCCAGAGCAATTATTGCAAATTGTAGATTTAATGTTAGAAGATACTAAAAAAGCATTAAGTGATAAAGATATTACGATGGACTTATCAAGTGATGCTAAAAAATTCTTACTTGAAAAGGGAACTGACATCAAATATGGTGCTAGACCTTTAAGAAGAGCTATTCAAAGATATTTAGAAGATGAACTTTCTGATATGATTTTACGTAAAGAATTAAAAAATGGTCAAACAGTAGTAGTTACTGCACAAGAAACAAACTTAGAATTAAATGTAAAAAAATAAGGAGATATTTTATGGCAAAGCATATACCTAATATATTAACCATAGCAAGGTTTTTCTTAATTCCTTTTATAATTTATTTTATTGTAGTAGATAATTACCCCCTAGCATTTGCTTTTCTTGTTCTTTCAGGATTAACAGATGTGCTAGATGGTTTTATTGCAAGGAAGTTTAATTTTATTACCAATTTTGGAAAATTAATTGACCCTTTAGCAGATAAGGCAACTCAAGTAGCGGTATTATTAGCCCTAACTTTTAAGGGAATTATTCCATTTTGGATTATTATAGTAGTTTTTTTGAAAGAAGCTACTATGGTAGCAGGTGCCTCTTTCCTTTATGGAAAAGAACTTGTTGTTTCTAGTAAATGGTTTGGAAAACTTGCAACTGTATTATTTTACTTAGCAATTGCATGTTCCTTTGGTATTAAATATTGGAACATGAAGTCTCTTGATATAACGAATTCAATTGCACCACTTCCACAATTTGATTTATGGATTTACTATTTAGCATTAGCAATGACCTTATTTTCTCTTGTTATGTACTATGTTACTTTCTACAAACAAGGATATTTGAAAAAGGAAAACTTAAAGATTGAAGACCAACCAAAATAGATATTCTTACTACATCAAAAGTAGCTCATTCTATTGTTATTTCTTACGCTTATCAACTGCGTAAGAAATAACAATAGAATGAGCTACTTTTAGCTAATAGTTTTATTTGTTTTAATTTACTCAAAATCTTCTAATATAGAGTGAAGCTGTGTATTTCCTACTGCTTCAATTCCTTGCTCAAGTCTTTTTAAATCCTCTTCTGGTAAGTACATGGTTTGTATTTGCGTATTTTCTACTAGACTTTCTTCTCCATTCTCATTTTTATTATATATACTAAGTACCCCATCATTTTCTCTTATGACATAATGCTCATTGCAAAATCCCTCTTTTTCTTGATAAACGGTAATATGATTACTACTAAATTCTTCTATTTTCCAATTTTGATATGCTTTTTCAAATTGTCCTTTTGAATAATTAATACATTTTTCTGGTATGTCTTTAGCGTTTTTTATAATATGGTCACACCCTTTAAAATATTGCTTTTCTAATAAAATGCAATTAGGAGAAACTTTTTCTTCTATAGCTGATGTAGATAGTAAGTTCTCTTTTGCTTCATTATTTTGTTGCTTCTCCTCTTTGGCAAGTTGTGTGTTACTAATAATATTACTGTCTTGTGCATTATTTTGCTGATATGACCATATTCCAGCTACAATTCCAAGTATTAATAATATGACTGCAATTATTCCAATTATCCAAGCTTTTCTCATACTTTTCCCAACCTTTCCATTCGCCTTTTATATTTAGTATGAGAATTTTTGGTAATTTTTATTCACATTTTTTGATTCTATTATATACTGTTGTTGCAACTCACACGCCTATAAGTTGCTGAGCGAACTAACAGCAAAAAACATACTATTATCAATGTATTAACTTTAAATTGTAACATACTGATAGCTGCATGCGCGAATTAGCCTATTGGTAATAGCTAGCCCTAAGCCTTCTTCTCCAACACCTTCTATAATTACTAAGTCCACCTTTTCATTATCTACTTTTCTTAGTAGAGTGAAAATATTTTTTGCTATTTCTTCTAGTGTTTGCCCCATATCCCATTTTTTATTTGCTATATAAGAGCTTAAATGTTCCCTTCTTCCTAGTACTAATACCTCTTTTCCCTCTTGTTTTGCGTTTATTGTTAGTTCATTTATTTTGGCAATTAACTTTTCTTTTTCCTTGTTATATACCATCATACAATTTGTATTTGGTGCGTAGTGGCGATATTTCATTCCTGGCGATGCTACTTTTTCATTTTTTTCTACCTTTGATAATACATGGCTATCTACTAAAACTTCTTTTGCTACTTCTTGTAATTGCTCTTTAGTAATTTTACCAGGTCTTAAAATATTTATTTTTTCTCCTTCTACTTTAATAACAGTTGACTCTAGCCCAATATCTGCAAATCCACCATCTAAAATATAGGCTACTTTTCCTTGTAGTTCTTGCATAATATCTTCTATTTTGGTTCCGCTTGGTCTGCCAGATACATTAGCACTTGGTGCTGCAATGGGAAGGTTTGCTTGTTCTATTAACTCTTTTGCAACAAGATTACTTGGCATACGAATGCCAACTGTATCTAAGCCTGCTGTTACTACATTGGGAATTACTTCTTTGCTTTTACGTTTAAAAATAATGGTTAATGGTCCTGGCCAAAATTTATGAATTAACTTTTTTTCTAATAGCGATATTTCATCTACAATTTCTTCTAACATTTTTAAATTAGAAATATGTACAATTAAAGGATTATCTTGCGCTCTTCCCTTTGCTTCAAATATTTTTTTACATGCTGTTTCATCAAAAGCATTAGCTCCAATCCCATAAACAGTTTCTGTTGGAAAAAGTACTAGATTTCCTTTTTTTATTTCTTCTGCTGCTTGCGTTAATTCTATTTTATTTATTTTCTCTTTTTGATTTGAATATTTGGCTTTCATCTTATTTCCCTTTCTTATAACTATTTGACCTTCTTAAAGCAAATTTTCTAACTAGATTATTGCCTTTATAAAAGCAAATTTCTTAATTAGTATAAAATATTTTTTGTTTTTTCATTTTTATTGTTTTTCACATTTTTCTACTTTTTCTCTAATTGCTTTTTCCACAAATTGATTTAATGACATGTTAAATATCTTTGAAAATTGTGCTGCCTTTTGATGAAGGCTTGGCTCTATTCTAATATTAAAGCTTCCTTTATATTGCTTTTCTGGTTTCCAATTTAATTCCTTACATGTTTGTAAGTATTCTTCAATTGCATTTTCAAAATCTTTTCTTAATTTTTCTACTGTCTCTCCTTCAAAAGAAATAATAGAATGTTTTAGCCCTTCAATTCTTCCGTAAAAACATTGATCTTCATCGCTATATCTAATTTTGGCATAATACCCTTTATATTCCATTACATTATCCATTATTGATTCCTCCTTCTATCATCTCAATAGCATTTATGATGTCTAAAATTTGATACATTTTTAAAACATTTCCACTATTATGTGGCTTATGTAATTGTATAGATACTTCATTTTCTTTATGTACAAATTTTACTCTTGAACCTGAGGTTTTTCCTTTACTATCCTCATAAAATCCATAATATTGTAATAAGGTTTTTACTTCATTATAGGTAAAATCTTTTGGTTTTGAACTTAATCTTTCTAATAATTTTTCCTTTTTACTCATATATTATACTCCTTTTCTTTAATTTTAGCAACTATTTTTAGTTACATTGTGGATATTCTTTTATCTTTTTCTTTACCTTTATTTTTCCGCTTATTTGTTACAGTTATGGTTATTTGCCCTGACTTATCTGTTCTATATACTTTGGCACCGTATGCTAGATAAATTATCTAATGTTACTTTACTTGGATGTCCAAATGTGTTCTTTTCTCCTACTCCTATTAAGGCACTTTTGGGTTTTACTAATTGCAATAATTCTTGTATAGAAGATGTTTTAGAACCGATGATGAGCTACTTTTAAAATGGTAGATTGAAGCATGTTGGTATTTTGATAAAGTGATACTAACTGCTGCTCTGCTATTTTTTCAACATCTCCTGTAAGAAGCATAGTAAAGATAACTTGCTTTTTTGTATTTTGCATACAAAATTTAGCTACAATAGAGTTATTGTTTAATACATTTTCTAAAATTTGCTGTTTTTGTGGGAATAAAATAGAAAAATAGCATTGTTTATCTATTACAATTTTATCTTGTTCTTGTACAACAATTACGTTCGTATTTTTATTTTGAAGTATTGCTTGTAATTTTTTTAAATTATTAGAACTTTTGCCTTGTTTACTAATCATAATGTTTTTCACTTTTAACTTTTCTAAAATACTAAACATCCCATCGCAGTGGTCGCTATCTAGGTGTGAAAACATCATATAATCAATTTGCATGATATGGTGGTCTAATAAAAATGGTAAAAGAGTTTTGTTTCCTACATCAAAACTACCTGTTTCGCTTCCTCCACCATCTATTAAAATTGTTTTTTTAGTTGGCGTTTGTATTAGCATGCAATCCCCTTGCCCTACATCAATAAAATAAATTTTGAGCTGATTGGTAGGAATATAATTTGTAATATAGGGAACTAGTAAAAGAAATATTAGAAAACTGACAATTGCTTTTTTAAAATAATTTTGTTTGGGTGTACTTTTTAATTGACCTACCTCTTGACCTCCAGTTGTTTGGCTTTGATATTTTTTTGAATTGCTTTCTTGTTTGATAGAAAATTTACGAAATTGTTTTGTTTTTGGGTAAGAACTTAAGCTTGTTGTATAGCAAAAATCTGCGATTTTTTCTGCATAATAAAAAAAGAACAGTAGAAAATAGTAAATCAATATTTGAAAAATATTGGGGGTTGGCAGTAAAATTTGTGAAAATGGAATTTTACCAGTTATATTTGCTATTTGCATTAAAAGCTCTAATATTGGATTTAAAAGAACAGCTAGCAGTTGTGCAATTGGCTGAAAAATAAGCAGTAGAACAATAAAAACCATACCAAGTATTAAGCAAATGCCTAATATAGGTGATGCTAATAAATTAGAAATTAAAAATGTGGCTGAAAAAGTATTAAAATGGTATAGTATGATTGGTAAAATTATTAAATTGGCATAAAATGAAACTGTAATAATTTGTTTAATGTTTGTTAGAATTTTGTTTATCCATTTGTTTTTTTGTTTTATTAGCAATAAACTGTTTTCTTCTATTTCTTGCTTACTTTGCTCTTTTTCCTTTCTGCTCTTTTGATTCATAAAAATTACAATTCCTATTGTTCCGCCAAATGAAAGCTGAAAACCAATATCTAAAATGGCATAAGGATTTGCAGTTAAAATAAGTAAACTACTAATTCCTAAATTTTTATACACATTTGACTTTCGAAATACAATGTCTGCAGTCAAAGTAAGAATTGCCATGATACATGCTCTTGTTACAGAAGGTGTAAATTCTACTAATGCCATAAAAAAAATAAGAAATACTATTACTACCATTTTGCTCCATCTTTTGTGCATTTTGATACCATTTAAAAAAGTAGTAATTCCTAATAATAAATAAGATACATGTGCACCTGAAATGGCAAGCATATGTGATAAACTGCTTTTTCTAAAATCTTCTTTTATGTTTTCTGGTATTAAAGTTTTATCTCCTAATAAAAGCCCTATACATACCCCTTGTGTTTTTTGTGGCAATATATTTTTTATTTTTTGTATTAAAGTATTTTTGATGAGATGTATTTTTGTTTCTAACCAATTGATTTGATTTTTTTGTAGATGAATTATGTCTTCGTTTTTTACATTTATAATACCTACTATTTTCTTTGTTTTTAGGTATTGGCTATAATCAAACCCTCCTTCATTTCTAGAAGATTGTGGCTTTTCAAATGTTGCTAATAATTCAATTTTATCTCCATATTGTAAATTTATTTCTCCTTCTTTTGGCTTTTTTACATTACATAACAAATGAAAATGCTCATATTTTACTTCTTTTGACTTTAAGTTTTCTATTTTTTCTACTTTTATTTTGTATACTTTTTTATATTCTTTTTCTTCTCCATTAGATGTAATAATTGCTTGTATTTTTATTTCTTGTTTGTCATAATTTTGGCTAATTTGCTCATACTGATTTTCTAACATGCTAGTGTATGTATAAAATACTACAAAGCAAGTAAAAATTAAAATGAAGTGATTAGCTTTCTTTTTGGTAATGAGGAATACTAATAAAAGTAAAAAACATAGCATGAAAAAAAGAACTATACTTTTACAGTATAGCCCCATGATAATTGCTAAAATTGCTACTACAGAGGCAATACAAAATGATTTCATGTTTCTCCTTTTGTTTGCCCCCATTTTTATTTTTATATTTAGATAAGCCTTAGCCCACCGTAGAATCTTCCTTTATACATGGTATTTAAGTTAGATATGGTAACAGTATAAGTTGTGGTAGATGCATGAATAAAGTTTCCATTGCCTATATAAATACCACAGTGTCCAATGCCTTTTCCTGTTCCATATTCTGTTAAACATACAATATCCCCTGCTTCTAAGTCACTTTGTTTTGTTATTTTAGTACCTTTTCCACTTCTATATTGGAGACCTGCCCCATGAGGAAGTGTGATACCAAAATGTTTGTATACATACATGGTAAATCCAGAACAATCAAAGGTACCATTTGAACCATCCCCACCATATACATACTTATGACCTAAAAATTGTTTTGCATATGCTACTACATCTGTACCTTTTGTAGTATTGTTTGTTGTTTGTTCTGCATTTGCATTATCTTTTTCTGGCTTATTATTTGAGTTACTACTTTGTTTGTTTTCTTGGCTAGTAACTTGGTCATTTTTTTCTTGATTGGTACTAGTACTATTTGCTTTTTTCTCTTCTTTATTTTGCTCTTCTTGTTCTTTTAGCCAATTTTCAATTTCTATACTTTGCTCTGTTCTTGAAACTTCACTACTTCTTGAAGTTACTTTTTTGGCATTTGATACAAATTCTTTTAGAATATATCCTGTATCTTTTCCAGATTTTACTTTGTACCAATCTCCCTCTTCACCAGTAATTGTTATTTGGCTATTTAAGCTAAGTACTTTTACAATAGAAGAATTAGTTCCAGCAGATTTTCTAACATTTACAAATTCTTCATTTACATACGCTGTTTTTTCTGTGCTAGTTTCTTGTGGCTTTGTTTCTGGCTTACTTGAAGTAGTAGGTGCCTGTGCATCTACTAAGCTATCTGTTCTAACCCAACCGCTCATACTATCTGCTTGTACATATGACCAATCACTGACTGTTGTAAGTAGAATAACTTGTTCGTCTTTTTTTATTTCACCAATTTGACTTGCATGGATTAATGGCAAAATTTTAACATTTGCATTTTGTTTTAGTTTTTTGTAAGTAATTTGAGGTTTTGCTTCCTCATTTGTTTTGTTATCTTCATTTGTTTTACTATCTTGCGCATTTGCATCTTGTTCATCTTTTGGTTCTTTATTATCATCATCTTTTTTAGGTTCTTGTGCATTATTGTCATTTGTTTGATTATTAGGAAGTTCACCTTGTAATTTTACATATTGCTTACTAACATACCCTTTATAGTTTTTATACTTAACTTGGTACCAGTCCCCTTCTTCTCCTAATACTTCACATTCTACTCCTTTTGATAGCATTGCTACAACTGCTGTACTAGTAGAAGGTCCTTTTCTTATGTTTATGGTTTCGCCAGTAACTTTAACAGTAGCTGCTTTTACTGTAACTGCCATTGTACAAACTGCTACAGTAGTTAATATGCCTGTTAAAAGTACTTTTTTCATACTTTCCATAAAAGAATTCTCTCCTTTATATTTTGCTTTTTTCTATGTCGCTTACAGTATATAATTAAACTTAAGAAAAGTCAATTATTTGACATTATTTTTATTTTTTTATACTATGGAGCAAGAATTGGCCTAAATCCCGTACCATCTGAAGAGAATCCAGCACTAGGAGCATACGAGAACATGATTCCATCAACTCTCCAGCTTCCTCCTCTAACAAAAGCTGGACTTAGATACCCTGGGAAATTAGTATTAGCATAATACCATCCATATTTTGCACTAGAAGTTGATTCTCCACTAGAAGATGTTTCAAAAACAGCATCTCCATATTTCTCTTCTGCTAATTTAAAATTATTTTCCGCTGTATCTTGTACAGCTGCTTGATACACATCTTTTGTATAATCTTCTCCCTCTATTAATGATATAGCATATTCCTTCATATATCTATCATTTTTACTATTTACATATGCTGCTACATATTCACTTCCTCCTCCAGCCATATCATAAACCCCATAAATATTTGCTGTAGTACTGTTAGAAGTTTCTTTATGATATAAAAGTTCCTTTCTTCCTCCAGTTAAACGTTCATCAATATTATTTGTTATCTGTTTATTAGCTCCATAACTACTTTGGGCTAAATATGTTACTGCTCCCCATTCTGTATTTTTAGTTAAGTGGCTATTTAAGTTAGTATTATATTCTAAACATTTTGTATAAATAACATCTAGTGTACTTCCTCTCCATCTAGAAACACTTGGTACTACCCTTAATGTTTCACTATTTCCATAACTTCCTGCCGTTGAGTCACTACGACTTGCTTGGAATTTTGCTATCCATAGCCCTGGCTTAGTTGTGTCATATTCAAAACCAGGATGTATATTCCAATTTTCTTCTTTGCTTGCATTATCCCAGGTATTTTTTCCATCTGCTGCTATATTTGTTATTCCCTTTAAGAATTTTATATTAATAGTTCCAAACAAATTTCCACCTTTATTGTAATTAGTTGAAATTTGATAGCCATATCTTGGTACCCATACCCACATACTACCATCTTCTGTTATAGCATTTGCCCATTTTTTATCTTCCTCACTATACTTATACCAATCATTTACACTGTTTGGTGTTACCCAATCACCTTGTCCCTCATTTGCATTTTCATCCCATATAATTGCCATCATTCCATTTCCTAGTTTTGGTATGTTTACTCCTTTTTCTTCACTAAAACTTCCATCTGCTTTTATTACAGTTATATCACATGTTGCTTCTAGTTCACTTCCATCTGTTGTTTTTGCAGTTATTACTACGTCTCCTTCTTTTTGAGTAGTTACCTGTCCGTTACTATCTACTTTAGCAACTGCATGATTACTACTTGTCCATTCTAATTCTTTTATGGTTGCATTATTAGGTTCTATACTTGCAGTTAAATTTAATGTTGTACCTACTCCTATCATAGCTTGCTTCCTATTTAATATCATTTTTGTTACTTTTGTGATATTTCTTGCTATAGCTTTTATGCTTTTATCTGCCACATTTTTACCATCTTTCACAATACTTACTTTTATATCATAGGTAGTTCCTTCTAATAAATCACTTATTGTTACTACTCCATTTGTTACATTTTTGGTTATGTCTATATACTCGTTTTTACTTTCTTCTTTATATTCATACTTGATAGTAGCATTTTCTGCTCTTAAGAACTCTGCTTTAACTGTAATTGTAGTAGCTGTTGTATCGAGCATTTTTAAGTTAAGTATTTTAGGTCCTAAACTTCCTTTGGTTATTTCTCCTATTTGAATATTTCCATTTCCTTCTACAATTACTTCTACTGTGTAACCGCTATTAGTTTCTACGATATAGTTGTTATTATCGTCTGGTCCTGTTACATCACTCAAATCCCCTATAATTTGTGGCTGTAGCATTTCAAAAAATTTATCTACTGTTACGTTTTCTCCTGCTATCTTTTTTGTCCACCAGTCTATTCGTATATTTTCTATTTTTTCTCGTTCTGCTTCTACTGCAAATTTTGTTGTAGCATCCCCAGCTGTTCCCAATATTCCATTATCGCCAAATAGTACAACAATACTTACTCCTGCCAGAATTAAAAGTACTACAATGGTTACTACAAGAGCTATCAAAGTGATACCTTTTTCTTTTTTACTCTTATTCTTTTTAATTTGTTTGATTTCTTGCTTTTGCATCTTTTTTCTCCTTCTTCTTTTGTCTATTTTGCTTCATTTTAGTAGGTTTTATACAGCTTGCTTATATTTTCTTTGATTATATATTTATATATGTTATTTGTAAATATCTTGTTTGTAATTTTATAATTAAATTGTTTTCCATTTTCAAAACGTTTTTTATCATTATTAGTTATGTTCTTTTATTTGTTTTACCATTTCACTTAACTTATAAAATGGTAATTTTAAAGCATTTTTTGTTTTCCTGTAATTTATATATGATAAGCTAAAATTGACATCATAATATAATCAAGAATTGATGCCATAAAAATAATGTATAGAAACTTGCATTTTGCAATTTTATTATACTTTTCACTAATCTTTTTAGCAATGTCACTAGTCTCTTTAAGTGGTATCTTTTTGACATAATGTTGTTTTTATGTTCTATGTATTTTATTTTTTATATTTTTTTGCATTTTTTGTACCATTTTGTCTAAGTTTGTGATATACTAGTTTTAACTTTTTGGGCGGAGGTATGAAAATATGAATTTTAATAAATGTAGTCGTTGTGGATGTTTTTTTGTATCAGAGGGTAGTGTATGCCCACATTGTGAAACCAAAGATCAAATGGAAATGAACCGTTTGAAAGATTATATAGAAGAAAATGATAGTATTGAATATAATATGGATCATGTAATTTCTTCTACTGGTATTTCTAATAAAAATTTAAACCGTTTTTTAGCACAAGAGGAGTTTTCTAATTTGGCTAGTCAAATGCAAAAAGGTAATATAACACAGTGTTAAGTTGAAAATAAACAATTCCACTTATAAAAATACTTTTAAGTGGAATTGTTTTATACTTAAAAGTACAAAAAAGAAACCCCTTTTTGAACTATACTAAAAAAGTAAAGTTCAACTGAGGTTTCTTTTTTTGTGGTTTTAATTGCTGTTATTGCTTGAGGAATTGCAAAGGCATTGTCCAAAGCTCATAATTTGGTAAGCAACGAAGAAATCTACATCAAATAATTTAGTAGCTCCCCAAGTAGCAAATAATGCTATTCCAATACCTATCGCATAAATTCCTACTAAGACTGCTGAAAGTCCAAGCTTTTCTATTGCTCCACTTCCTCCAACCAGGCAAATCAAAACAAGTAATGCAATTATCAATCCAACCGTTCCACATTCAATGTAAAGGAATGCTCTTCCTTGTTCAGTCCACCCCCAAGATTGAACCAAAAAACTTAAACCAAAGCAAATAAACCACAGTGCAAATTTTGTTAACATAATCATGTCCTCCAATTTCTTTTATTGTTGTTTTCTTGTTATATAAGTTAAACCAAAAAGTTAGAGGTAGTTTCCTCCACTAATTAGTGAATAAAGGAATTAATTAAAAAATCATTTATAGATATATTATACAATATTTCACATAAAATTGCAACTTTCGACCATGTGCAAGATAATGCAAATAGTAACATAAAACTTTTTACTATTTGTTAGTAAGTTCTATGTTACTATTTGCTGATTATATAATTGCTAAAATATCTTTTGTTTGTATTTTATTTTCTCCTATTTCATAAATTTGTTGCAGATTTTCTTGTTCTTGTTTTCCTATTTCATCATTGTTTGCATGTACATAGGCAAGTATTTGCCCTTTCCCTACGCTATCTCCTATTTTCTTTTCTAATATTACACCTACTCTGGGGTCAATACTATCTTCTTTTTTGATTCTTCCTGCCCCTAGCCTCATAGATATTTCTCCTACTTTTTGTGCATCTAAGCTTGTAATATAGCCAGATTTTGTAGCTACTACTGGCAAAATATATTTAGCTTTTTCCCATTTTTCTATGTTTTCTAAATAGCTAATATCTCCGCCTTGTTTTTGTATCCATTGTTTACACTTATCAAAGGCTTTTCCATTTTGAATTTGTTCTAAGATACGTTTTTTATTTTCTTCTATATTTTCCCCTTTTCCTGCTAGTTTTAGCATATATGCTCCTAGCGTTGTGATTACTTCTTTTACATCTTCTTGCATATTTCCTTTTAAGAAGTTTATTGCTTCTATTACTTCTAATGAATTTCCTACTGCTTTTCCTAATGGTTGATCCATATTGGTAATCACACAAACGGTTTCTTTATTTGCTAAGTTACCTATTTTTTTCATCATTTGTGCAAGATTGGTTGCTTGCTCTATGTTTTTCATAAATGCTCCGCTTCCGGCATGTTACATCTAATACAATTTTACTTGCTCCTGCTGCTATTTTTTTACTCATAATACTAGAAGAAATAAGTGGAATACTTTCTGTTGCAGCTATGGTATCTCTTAGGGCATATAGTTTTTTATCTGCTGGCGCCAAATTAAGTGTTTGCCCTATTACAGATATGCCTATTTCTTTTACATCTTGTATAAATTTTTCTATTGGCAAACTGGTTTGATACCCTGGAATAGACTCTAATTTATCAATTGTTCCACCAGTATAGCCAAGCCCTCTACCAGACATTTTTGCTACTGGTACCTCAAAGGATGCTATAATAGGTGCTAAAATTAAAGTTACTTTATCTCCTATTCCGCCTGTACTATGCTTATCTACTACTGTACCTAATGTTGATAGTTCTAATACATCTCCTGAATGTGCCATTGCTAGCGTTAAATTAGTAGTTTCTTCTTCGTTCATACCATTTATATAAATTGCCATTGTTAAGGCTGCTGCTTGGTAGTCTGCAATCGTTCCATTAGTATAACCAGTAACAAAGTATTCTATTTCTTGTTTAGTTAATACTTTTTTATCTCTTTTTTTACTAATAATTTCTTGAATGTTCATGTTTGGTTTCTCCTACTTCTATTTTATTTCTTTTTTATAAATTTTATATCTTTGTATGATATTTTACAATATTTTTTATAAATTTATTTAATTTCTAGTAGAAAAGTAAGGAAAGCCATCTTCTAGTAACAAATTTTAATGTAACTATCAATCAAAAATAGTCACTAGAAAAGTTAGTTGACTAAGAAAAAAATAGTGTTAAAATAGTAATGAAAATGAGATATGAATGGAAAGAGTAACATTATAATGTAATATGAAATAATAGAAAACTTGACAAAATATAGAATTGGTAAAAAAATATATGATAGATAAATGTTGTTAAAAATAGCTAGGTACAATTGTACTCTAGCTATTTTTAATATTTAATTGGTTGGAACTTCTTCGGTAATTTCTACAATTTCATCATTGATGTATTTGCAGTACTTACCGTTTTCACTGATATATGGTGCCATGTAACCATAACCTTGACAGACATCCATCCTTTCTGTAGTAATTATATAGAAGATAATTTTTGTATCTCTATCATACCACAAGTCATCTCTCTCTTCAATTTGTCTAAAATGTGTAGAGTTACTTAGTGCTTCGTTTTCCTCAAGCTTTGTCGTTGGTCCACACCCAGCCAAAAGAGTAAGCATTAATACTACCATCATCAGTAAAGCAATTGTCCGTTTTTTCATGTTGAATTCCTCCAATTTTTAAATAATGTTTTTTAAACCTAGTTATAGTATATCACACTTTGCATAATATTGCAAGTTGAAGTATTTAAAAATTTTTGGTAAAGCTTTTTCTATGAATTGGGCAAATTCCATATTCTTTGATTGCCTCTATATGTGCTTTTGTTCCATACCCTTTATGCTTTGCAAAACCATATTGTGGGTAAACCTCATCTAAGCTTCTCATAATTCTATCCCTTGTAACTTTTGCAATAATAGAAGCACAGCTAATTGAATAACTAATGGCATCTCCATGAATAATAGATTTATAAGGTATACCATCTGTATCTATTTTTGTTAAGGCATCTACTAATATAACTTCTGGTTTTCCTAAATTTTTCTTAGCAAGCTCTTCTTCTGCTTGTTTAATGGCAACAGTTAATCCTTTTTTTGTTGCTTGCAAAATATTAATTTCATCAATTTCTGTTTGCCCTATAATTCCAACTCCATATCCAAGTGCTTCTTGTGTAATTAATTCATATAGTTTTTCTCTTTTCTTTTCTGCAATTTTTTTAGAATCATTAACCCCTTCTATCATGGAATCCTTTGGCATAATGCAACATGCTACTACTACTGGTCCTGCTAAAGGGCCTCTTCCTGCCTCATCTATTCCTGCAATTAGTTTAATACCATTATGGTAAAATGCTGTTTCTTCTTTTTTTAAGTTTGTTAATCTTTCTAATTCTTTTTCTTTCATTTATTTTATCCTCTATTTCATATTATCTACGGTTAATTCTTCAATATCTGTTATGTTATAATAGGTATTTCCATCTGTATAAGTAACCCCTTTTGTGTAATATACTTCATTAGATGTATATTCTACTATGTAATATTCATTTTCTTCTAATTTTACTTTATTCAAATTTAATTCTATTAAATTTTGCTCATTTAAAACATAATATTTTTTATCTTTTTCTTCTATATCTATTTTAGTAGCTTCTAAGAACTTTTTAATACTTTCTTGCTCTTGCATTTCTGCTATTTTAGTTCCCTTAAAATCTTCTTCTTTTTTATCTAACGTATAGTTAGATGCTACCCCTTTTACCTTTGCTTGTACTAAGAGCATATCTGTTTTTATATTTTCTAAATTTTGTTTTGCTAGTTCTATTCTTGCATAGTAAACTACGGCAAAAACTAAAGCTGCAATTACAATTACTAAGACTGCAGTAGTTATTAACGTCATTCCTTTTTCACTTTTCATTTCTATTTTTTGTATGATATTTTTTACCATACACTCCTTTCCAAAATTTATAGTTATTACTATATCATAAAAATGCAAATTGAGCAATCCTATATTTTTTTCAAAATATTCACATTTTTTTCACAAACCTATTGTATGATATATATGTTTTAGGATATGATAAATATGAATAAATTTGGAGGTAAAATTCATGAATGATAATCAATCTAACGAAAATAATGTAAATAGTACTAACGAAAGTTTTAAAAACTCACCTATGACTTCGCAAACAAGTTATAAAGCTTTTGAAGGTAATTCTAAAAAATCAAGTGGAGCAGGATTTGGAAAAACAGTAATTTTGCCATTTTGTATGCGGCATACTTGGTGCCACCATTGTAATTGGTACTTGTTTTACTGTTCCTGGCATAAAAAATGCTATGGTAAAACAGCTAGTAACAACTAACAATTATGCACCTACACAAGATAATAATTCTAGCTCAGCTGAGCTTAATACACAGTTAATTTCTCTTCAAGGCTATTCTGACACAGCTATAGGCGTTGCAAAAAAAGTGCAGCCTTCTATTGTAGCAATTACGGTAGAATACTCTGTAAATTCTATTTTTAACAGAACTTCTTCTACTGCTAAAGCAAAAGGCTCTGGTATTATTATTAGTCAAGATGGCTATATTTTGACCAATAACCATGTAGTAAGTACTGCAAGTTCTAATAGTAATTCTTTTTATGAAATTGGAGAGGCAAATAAGGTAACTGTTAAATTGTATAATGATGATACAGAATATAAAGGTGAAATTATTGGAACAGATAGTCAAACCGATTTAGCTGTTATAAAAATTGATAAAGATGGTTTGACTGCTGCTGAACTTGGAGATTCTAGTGCTGTACAAGTAGGAGAATTTGCCATGGCAATGGGTAGCCCTTTAGGCTTAGATAATAGCGTAACTGCTGGTATCGTTAGTGCTGTTAATAGAGAAGTTAACGATGACGAAGGCAATAAATATACTGCTATTCAAACAGATGCTGCTATTAACTCTGGAAATAGTGGTGGGGCTTTAGTAAATAGTAAAGGGCAAGTAATTGGTGTAAATACACTAAAACTTTCTGGTACTGGTGTAGAGGGTGTTGGTTTTGCTATTCCAATTAATTCTACTAAAACAATTTATGAACAATTAATTGAATATAGCAAAGTAAAAAGACCATATATTGGAATTGGCGGAAGAGATTTAGATGAAAAAACTGCTAAAGCTAATAATTTAGTAGTAGGTATTTATATTAGAAGTATTGATGACTTTTCAGCAGCTGAAAAAGCAGGTTTAAAACTTGGTGATGTAATTATAGAGGCTGATGGGCAAAAAGTTACTACTATGGATAAATTAAATGAAATTAAAAATAAAAAGCAAATTGGTGATACTCTTACTTTGAAAGTTTATCGTGATGGTAAGGAAAAAGATATTACTGTAACCTTGCAAGAACAACCTTAGAGCCTTTTAGGCTCTTTTATTTTTTTAATCATATGGTGATTATTTAAATGTTTTACAAATCCCATTATATTTTTAAGTGTGATAAAAGGTAGCTCAATCTCTAGGAGATGAGCTACCTTTTTTGCAATAGTATTACTATTCGATTCTAATTCTAACGCTATCGGTACCTATACCTGGTCTTGGAATGATTTTTCCTGTATATCCATCTTCTACATTAAACAGCTCAGCAAGTTTTTTCATGACTTCACTGTCAAAAGTTTTTTCTGTGCAGCCTTCCTTCTCATTTCCAATTGCTATTTTATCGTTTTTTACATATAGCAACATAACCTCATCTGCGGTATTGTTTGGAGTTGGATGTTCAAGCAGATCCAGTACCCAGTCAAACAACTTTTTAGCCTCAGCCATGACCTCTTTTCTTCTTTCTTCGTTAATAATTTCTCGTTCTTTTAACCGCTTTTGCCTAATTTTTTGTGCTCTGTTCATAGTAATACCTCCCTTTCGTATCATTTACGAAATATTTGCAAATTAACTTTTGCATATTTTATATTATATCATATTGTTTGGTTAAAGTCTACATAAGTTTCATAATTATTTAAAATATTCAATGTTTTTATAAAAATAAGTAGCCATTTTCTCTTTGGCTACTTTTGAAAATAAAAGGGGATGTTTTTCTATTTGATAGTCAATAACGGAGTAATTTTCTATTGACTACATATATAATATAACAATTTAGTTTGTCCGTTTTGTGAACTATAAGTGAAAGTAAAGAAAATTACATTTTTCCTTTTATTTAAAATTATTTATATAAATAGTTTTGTGGGTTTACTTGTTTTCCATTTACTCTAATTTCAAAGTGTAAATGGTTTCCTGTTGAGTTTCCAGTTGAACCTACTGCTGCTATTACATCTCCTGCTTGTATTTTTTGTCCTTCATGAACATATAGTTTACTACAGTGTCCATAATAAATTTCTACACCATTTCCACAGTCCATAATTACTAGGTTACCATAGCTTCCCTTTGTTCCAGCAAAACTCACTGTTCCTTCTGTTGCGGCTTTAATTTTGGTTCCTAATGGTGCTGCTATGTCTAGCCCTGTATGTGCGTGTGAACGAATACTTTCCCTATTTCCAAATCTTGATGTAATAATTCCTGTGATTGGTTTTTGGCTTAAGTAAACGCCATTAACAGAGGCATCTTCTATTTTTTGTAATTGCTCTGCTATGTCTTCTTTTGCTACTTTTATATTAACTGCGTTATATTGTTCTTCTCCTTCTGCATATACTTCGTTGATTCCTATGTTTACAATTTTAGTGCTATTACTAAATTCTTTTTTCAAATCTACAACTAGTGCTTCGGCTTCTTCTAATGAATTGACAATAGATTTTTGCTCTCCATCTAATGTGACTGCATAATATTGATACGTAATTTGTGTACTTTCTTGTATTTTTGCCAGTATTTGTTCTTCATTTGTTTGTTTTGCTTTATTTACTAGCGTAAATTGATATTCTGGAACAGCATTTATGGTTACATATTTAATATTGTTAGTTCCTTCTTTACTTACTATTTCTTCTATTTGTGTTTCTATATTATTTTTGCTTAAAATATATCCCATTTGTTCTCCATCAATACTTACTGCATATACTGGTTTATATTTTATAAAAATGATTGTCATAATGATTATTAAAGCAATTGCTATTAAGTTAATCCATTTAAAAGCTTCTTTTGTATAGTATTTAAGTTGCTTTTTAAAAATAAACTTCACTCTCCTTTTTTTAGCACGCTACACTTTATTATACCACATATTTTGCGCAATTTCAAGTAAATTATACATACTTTCCGTTTTATGTAAATTCATTGTATTTTTATATAATTTACTTAAACTTGCTACTTGTTAAAACCGAAGGCACCAAATTGGCGCCTTCGGTTGGATAGGAACTTTTTATTTAATTTTCATCATAAAACTTTTGCAGCATTGTTGCTTTTTCTTCCTCTGTCATACTATTCCACTTTTCCTCACTCATGGTAGGATCTACTTGGATAATTTTATTGTAATCAGAGTCTAAAGCAGAAGTGCCTTCATCAAGTTCATTTCGTTTTTTCTGGTCATTAGATATTGGTGTTACAAAAGCTACATTATCAAAGCTTACAATATCTACTGTACCGTTTTTGTCATCTACATATGAAATTACTACCTTATCGCCATCACGAGTAAGGGGCAATTCGTTAGAGATTAAACCAGAAGCAGTAAATATTTTTTCGTTTTCACCTTGCATAATAATGTAGTAGTAGCTTGAACCATCTTGGGTTGCACTTGAAATTCTTTCGACAATCCCTTCCAAAGTGTACCCATAGGCCTCATTAGATCCTACTATGTAGTTAGTGTCACTGTTGGCCAGAGCTTGCATGTATGCACGACTTGCTTCTAACAAGTTATTACCTTTTACAGCAATACTGTAGTTCTCAATGTTTACCATACCATAAGCTTTAATCAGCCCTTCATCACCTTTAAATGCCAATATATAGGTTGGAACACCATTAACCAAAGAAGGGTATGGCTTTGTGGCAGTATAACCAAAGTTTGCTACCAGCTCTTCTGCTGACTTCATAGCAGCGGTTTCTGTTGCACCGCTCATATAGGCCATCATAGATTTTTTATTACGAGTATTAACCATAATAAAGCCTACACAAGATTCATCACTACCAACACTTGTCATGCCAGTAAAGTAGTAACAGTCACCATTAGCATACACTTTCAGTGTCAAGTCTGTTTGTTTGATCTTATCTGTATTAGATGGATTAAACCACCCATGAACCAATTTGCCCCAGTTGTTAATTTGGTCTTTTACAAAACTTTCAGGTTGAACAATGTCCACCCAATCTGGAATTTCTTTTAAGGAATACCAATCTGTTTTACCAGTTTGCGCATCTACTACTATAACACCTGTTGCTTCTGGAGAAGACCACACAGTGCGGTTTTCATAGGTGGTAACTACCCAGTAAGGTCGACCTGCTTCATCTACTTCAAAGGTATATTCTATTAAACCAACTGTTCTAAACCCCTGGTTTCTAATATACCGCTTCAAATCGTGCCTAAAGTAAGCAGATGGTTGATAAAGAAGTTCTATTTTCTCACCATTTAGTTCTGTTACATAGTTTACCTTATTTTGATTAGAAGCAGATACTGTAATATAACCAGGTGTGGTGCGATGTTTGTACCATTTAAAAATACCACTGTGTTCAAGAGGTGCTACATAAATCACTTCACCATTTACGTCTTGAATGTTAGCTGTTCCTAAGTCAATTCTGGAGCCTAAGGCAACATCTTCACCGATTTTTTTGTCGGCCTGTTTTTGTGCAAGTTCCTGGTCAACAATAGGAATTTGAGATAAATCAATTTGCTGAATCATTTCATTATATTCTACAACTTCTACCTCACCTAATTGTCGATACTTGGCATCATCATTCCAAAAACATGTCATGCTGGCAATCTCTGCAACACAAATTACTACTGCTACCACCACCCAAACTATTCCAAATGCTTTTCCACCATTCACAAGGTCACCGCTTGCCCACATAACAATGTTAGCAATTAATACAGATGCGCACACAGAAAAAAAGAGAAAACCATCTTCATATGCCAGCGACAGGGTTGGCAATGCAAAATAGTAATAAAGCCACAAAAAGATTGCCGAAAAAATACTTATGATTGGTTTAAAAATGTTCATGTTTATTTCTCCTTTACTTGTTGTTATTTCTTAGTTGCTACTTGGAAAAAAATTTAAGTTCCTATCCTCCTTTCTTTGTTTTAGGCTTTTATTAAAAAGCCTTTTTTCGATAAATTTTCATCATCTTATTTATTTTATCATATTTTATGGAAACTTTCAAGTAACGTTATGTAATATTTTGCCATGCATAGTAAAAGTACTTTTTAATATATAATAGTCCTACTAGTATTACTGAATGTTTCCTCTATACCCTTTCTACCCCATATACTACTTTTCCAAATTTTAGCTCATTTAGTTTCTTTTGTAGTTCCATAATAACAAGTGGTAAAATGGAAATTCCAAAAGTGTATACCCATTGAATTGTAGTTAGTGGTACTAATTTAAATATGCTTGCTATTGGGCTAACTACTACCACAATTACTTGTAATATGGTGCCTAACAAAAAAGCTCCTACTAGATATTTATTTTCTAAAAATCCTGTTTTAAAAATAGATTCTTCGCTTTTAATATTAAAGCTATGTACTAATTCTAACACCCCTAAACAAACAAATGCCATGGTTCTTCCCACTTCTAATCCATATAAATTATTTCCAACACTAAACGCAAATAGGGTAAGTACGCCAATCATAGTTCCTTCTACAAATATTTTTCCCCATAGACCATCTGCAAAAATGCCTTTTTTACTATCTCTTGGCTTTCTATTCATAATGTCTTTATCTGGCTTTTCTAGTCCTAATGCAATGGCAGGTAATGAGTCTGTTACCAAATTAACCCATAATAGCTGAATTGCAAGAAGTGGAGATTTTAGCCCTAATAGTAACCCTAAAAAAATAGTTACAATTTCTCCAATATTGGTTGCAATTAAAAAATGAACTGCTTTTCTAATGTTGTCAAATATGTTTCTACCTTGTTTTACAGCTTCTACAATTGTTACAAAGTTGTCATCTGTTAGTATCATATCTGCTGCATTTTTTGCAACATCTGTACCATTTTTTCCCATAGCAATTCCAATATCTGCTTGTTTTAATGCTGGTGCATCATTTACACCATCTCCTGTCATGGCAACTACTGCTCCTGTACTTCTATAGGCATTTACAATTTTCACCTTATGTTCTGGTGTAACTCTAGCAAAAACGGAATATTTCATAATATCTCTTTTTAAAATTGTTTCTGGAATATTATCTAGTTCTTCTCCGTGTTACTGCTAAATCATTTTTTCTTAATATGCCAAGTTCTTTAGCAATTGCTTTTGCAGTTGCTATGTGGTCTCCTGTAATCATTACTGTTTTAATACCAGCTTTTTTGCAAGTATCTACTGCCTCTTTTACCCCTTCTCTTGGTGGGTCAATCATACCTACTAATCCTACTAATATTAAATTTTGTTCAACTGTTTGGCTATCTATTTTAGTTGGTAAGTTATCTACATCTAAATAGGCAATTGCTAAAACTCTTAAGGCATGATCTGCCATTTGCAAATTTTTCCTTTCTATGGCAGATACTAAACTAGGTGATAAAGTCATTACTTTTCCATCATGATAAATTTGCTTGCATCTTTTTAGGAGCACATCTGGTGCACCTTTGGTTATAATGCGGTATCCTCTTGATGTTTTATGAATGGTGCTCATCATTTTACGTGATGAGTCAAATGGAATATCAGCTATACGTTCCATTACACTATATAGTTCTTCTTTATTTTCTCCTTCTTCTAACGCTTTATTTACAATAGCAACCTCTGTTGCTTCTCCATTTGCTTGCAGTGTTCCATTTTCGCTATAAATTTCCACATCTGTACACATACTACCTAATTGCAATATCCATCTTGTTAATGATTTATCTGTAATTTCGCCTTGTGCATTTACCATTTTGGTTACTTGCATTTTGTTTTGTGTTAAAGTACCTGTTTTATCTGAGCATATTACACTACTACTACCTAGTGTTTCTACTGCTGGCAATTTACGAATAATGCTATTTTTTCTTGCCATTTTTGTTACTCCAATTGAAAGCATAATGGTAACAATGGCAGGAAGCCCTTCTGGAATAGCTGCTACTGCTAGTCCAACTGATGTCATAAACATTTCCATTGGTTCAATTTTTTTAGCTAAACCTATGGCAAATATTAGAATGCAAATAATTAAACATGCAATTCCTAGCGTTTTTCCTACTTGCCCTAATTTTTTTTGAATTGGCGTTTCTGGTGCTTCATTGGTTAAAATCATTTTTGCAATTTTTCCAACTTTGGTATGCATTCCTGTTTCTGTCACAATAGCTTCTCCATGCCCATTAACCACTATCGTTGTTGCAAACACCATATTTACCATATCGCCTAATACTGTTTTTTCTTTTAAAATGCTGTTATCATCTTTGGTTACAGCTGTTGTTTCACCAGTTAAGCTAGACTCTTCTATTTTTAAATTAGATGATGTAATTAACCTTCCATCTGCTGGTACATAGTTTCCTGCCTCTAAAAGAACAATATCTCCTGGAACAACATCTTCCCCTTGAATGGTAAGTATTTTTCCATTTCTTCTTACCTTGCAAGTAGGAGCAGACATTTTCTTTAATGCCTCTAATGATTTTTCTGCCTTTGCTTCTTGAACTAAGCCCATGATAGCATTAAATACTACTATTGCAATGATTATAATGGAGTCAAAATAATCCCCACTTCCTTCTAGTTTTGCAACTACTGCTGAAATAACAGAAGCAATTAACAAAATAATAATCATAAAGTCATTAAACTGCTTGAAAAATCGTATGATAATAGACTCCTTTTTTTGCTCTTCTAATTTGTTAGAGCCATACTCTTGCCTTCTTTGCTCTACTTGTTCTTCCCCTAAGCCTTTTTTAAGGTTTGTCCTTAATTTTTGCTCTACTTCTTTCGTAGATAACGTGTGCCACATTTTTTATCCTCCTTTGTTTTGATTTGATAGGTATTTCATACTTACTTCTAATAAGCTTCTATACCTTTCTAAGTATTATATGTGGCTTGTCTTAAGGTTATGACTATTATCTTGGGGAGATCGGAAGAGCGTCGTGTAGGGAAAGAGTGTAGATCTCGGTGGTCG
>CAMSEM010000005.1 GCA_947057505.1 uncultured Clostridium sp.
ACGACCTTAAACGAGAATATTGGTAGAGGTAAACACCGTAAATATCTCCCTTATGCGTTTACAGAGCAAGGAATAGCTATGTTATCAGGACTATTGAAAAATGATATAGCTATTCAAGTAAGTATAAATATTATGAATGCATTTGTTGAAATGAGAAAGTTTTTAATGATTAATGGACAATTATTCGAAAGGTTAACAAATGTAGAATATCAATTACAAGAACATGATAAAAAATTTGATGAAGTATTTAATCAGCTTCAATTAGAAGAAAATATCAAACAGAGAATATTTTTTGATGATCAAATATATGATGCATATAGCTTAATCATAGATATTATAAAAAAAGCAAATAACAAGATTTTGATTATAGACAATTATATTGATGACAGTGTTCTAAAAATGTTAGCTAAAAAGAAGAACAATGTAGAAGTTGTTATTCTAACATCAGACAAAAGTAATATTGAAAATTTAGACATTAAAAAATTTAATAAAGAATATTCGATTCTCAAAGTTGCTAAAACAAATAAATTTCATGATAGGTTTATTATAATAGATGGCAAAGAAATGTATCATCTAGGAGCTTCTATAAAAGACTTAGGAAAGAAATGCTTTGCAATTAACAAAATAGAAGATATACAAATTATAGAAAAAATTATTAACCTATAAATGTTTGAAGTCGCAAATTGCGACTTCAAATACATATTATATATAATTTAAATTATATATTTCTTAGGTAACTAAATTATAGATACAGCAGTTATATTTCAAAATAAAACTCTTCTCTACTATTAAATGTCTTTTGAAATATAATTTTGTACTAATTGACCACATCCTAATTCTGTATTGGTTTTAGTACCAAATAAATAGCACTCAAATTCCTCTGATTTAACTTGATTCACAATCTCTAACATTCTATCATTATTAGGAGAAGATAAATTATTTTCTAGACATTTTTTTGTGTAATTCAAAAATGATATTTTAATGATAATATCATTCTTAAATTTACTTAGAAAGTTAAGCATCCTAGATATTTCATTTTTAGAACTGTTAATATTATTTATAACAACAAAATTGACTTTTACTCTACAATTCTCATGATTCTTTTTATATTTGATGGCTTTAGCAATATTTTCAGTCAAATCATAATTTGATGGTAAATTTTGTATAATATATTTCAATTTATTATAGTTACAAGAATAATATGGTAACTGTAATGTTCTAATAGGTAGATTCATAGTATCCCAATAATCAAAACAAGTATTATCAAAACAAGTATTATCAAAAGCAGTAGTTGCAATGTTTACCTGAACATTGATATATTTTTTCTTAATTATATTTATTCCTTTAGCAACTTCTTCCTTGACAATCGAAGGTTCACCAATTCCAGTAAAAGCAATATAAAAATTAGGATAATTTTTTGGATTTTCATTACTATATGCTAAGCAAGTTTCAACCTGTTTCATATAGTCTTCTGCTACTAGGAAAAAAGCACTTTCTGGCAAAGAACCTGACGCACAAAATCTACAACCAACAATACAATTATACATATTACTTATTTCGATAGTTAAATCTACAGGTATATCATCTTTCAAATGTACAATAGTCATACATTCTATTATTTGTTTATCATCGTATTTCAATAAATATCTATCTATTTTTTCTTTGTTCCAACTTCTAGAATTATGATCTATTAGTTTACTAATTTTTTCAACAACTTCAAAATTATTCATACAATTTTCTTCAATCTAAATAATTAACATTAAAATTTGCTTATTTATTATATAATAAATTTCATATATATTCAAATACCAATTCATATATAATACCTTTTTCTGCAAATAAGCGCCCCTAACAAATTCAATAGTGTTGCTTTTTATGTTAATTCATGCTATACTATATAAGTATTTCAATACTATATATAGGAGGTTACATCTATGAGACTTAATTATGATGCACTACTAAATTATCAAAACTACTGGCAAACTAGTATTTTCATCTCTCCTGAGAAAGCTGACAAATTTGTTGCATTATCTAACATTTTTATGCAACGGGTAACAGAGCATGATGGTGAAATAGATGATGTTGTACTTTTGTATCCAGAAGATTGCAATGACCGTGATGTTTTTATGAACTTTGCAGAAGTAATGTCTGCATATGTTGGATCACGATTAGGCGATGACAACGCGCTGTTAATGGATGGATGGCTTTTACATCGCCAAGCGTCGAAGTAGAATAACACTCCAAACTGGCAAGTTTAATTGCCAGTTTTTTATTGTCTAACTAATCATTTACCTACAATAAATTAATTTTTTTATTGCATTGAAAAATAGACTTGTTTTATTATTTAAGTTATTTTATAATTATTTCAAAATATAAAAAGAATATGTTTATAAAATTCATATTAAATAAACCATTATACAAGGAGTAACTAAGAATGACAAGTTTTGTATTAAAAATTATAGCAATGATTACCATGTTTATAGACCATTTTGGCCTTGCTATATTCAAATATACTACTCATATGAACGTAATTGGCAGAATTGCATTTCCTATTTTTGCATTTCAAATTACACAAGGGTATGAACATACTAAAAATCTCAAAAAGTATTTTTTTAGACTATTTATTTTTGCACTTATTTCTCAAATTCCCTTTATGCTATTTTCTTCTATTTTTACAAAAGAATTTGGTTTGAATATATTTTTTACACTTATGGTTGGTTTATTTGTAATTTTTATTTATGACAAAATTTGTAATTCTTCCCATCCTTTAGTTGTAAACCGCTTTGCCGATTCATTTATTAAGCACCTTTTGGCTATTATGATAGCTATTTTACTGGGAATTTTAGCTCAGGTTTGCAAGTTTGATTATGGATTTTTTGGAATTGCTATTATTTTATTATTCTATATTTTGAAAGATAATAAATTACTAATGGCTATTTGTTTTAGTCTTGCTTGTATTATCAAGTATGCTATTAATATTGGATTATATGGCTACCATTATTTATATATATTGCTATGTTTGTTTACCATACTTCCTATTGTTTTTATTTGTTTATATAATAAAAAACAAGGTAAAAAAGTAAAATATTTACTTTACTTTTTCTACCCTGTTCACCTACTTGTATTATACCTTATTTTTGGGTTGCATAGTTAATACCTCTTGCTACTACGCTAGACATGTTTTCAATTAACTCGTCTATTTCTTTAGGCGTTACAATAAAGTTATATTCTTCTGGTGCAAGTACTTCTTTTATCATTTCATATTTGTTTTCTTCTTGTAGCTCATTTAAAAAGCTATTAGAATGTGCCTCTTGTTGTAACTTTTGAATAAATAAATCTAAGCTATCTGCTGCAATAGTTGCAGCTTCTACTACTGTTGGGATTCCTATTGCAATAACAGGTATTCCCAACGTTTCTTTAGTTAGCTCTTTTCTTTTATTACCAACTCCTGCTCCTGGAACAATTCCAGTATTGGCAATTTGAACAGTACTACTAATTCTTTCTATACTTCTAGAGGCTAAAGCATCTATTACAATTAATAGTTTTGGTTTTGTATTATCTACAATTCCTTTTAAAATTTCTAATGTTTCAATTCCTGTTGTTCCTAAAACTCCTGGAGATACCGCACTTACTGGTCTTGTTTGTTTATCTAATACATCTGGCATATAAGTTAAAATGTGCCTTGTAATATCTATATCTTGTATTACTTTTGGGCCTAAGCTATCTGGGGTAACATATAAATTCCCAAGTCCTACTACTAATATATCTTCTTGCTCTCCTATTAAATTTGCTATTAATTTTTTTAGTTCTTGGGTAACTGCTTCTGAGGCTTTTTGTATTTCATCTTCTCCTGCTATTTTCATATTCTTTATATCAATGGTAATATAGCTTCCTTGCTTTTTTCCTATTGCTTGTTCTCCATTTTCATTCAGTACATTTACCCTTGTAATTTGAATATCTTCCCCTAGTTTTTCCTCCTCAGTTTGTATTCCATCAACTTCTTCTGCAATATTGTTCGCTTTACGGTATAAATCTCGCCTTTCTAGGGCTAAATCTGTTCTAAAATTCATCATAAAAATATACCCTCCTTTTTATCTTTATTATTGCAATAACTTTTATTTTTTATACACAGTTATTAAATTAAATGGTATATTTTTATTGTAAATATTCTTTTAGCACTCTTAGCCAATTTTCTCCCATAATTTTATTGATTTCTTCTTTGTTAAACCCTATCTTTTCTAATTGCTTTTCTAAATTTTGTATTTGACTAATATCTTGTAAATCTGTTGGTATGTTCTGCTTTTCTAATCCGATCAAAATCACTTCCTAGCCCCACATAATCAATTCCAACCAAATTTACAATATAAGCAATATGTTTTACTATTTGTACTGTACTGGCAACTCCATTTTCTTGCAGGAATTCACTACAATAGCAAACACCAACTATTCCATTTGTATTTGCTATTTGCTTTATTTGTTCATCACTTAAGTTCCTTGGGTGATGACATAAGCTCTTACAACAAGAATGAGTTGCTACAATTTCTTTTGTATTTATTTTAGCCATATCCCAAAATGTTTTTTCTGAACTATGCGATACATCTACTATTATATTTCTTGTATTTAATTTTTTTATATATTTTTTTCCTAATGGTGTTAAACCATTATCATTTTTAGTAAGAGCTCCACACCCTAATAAATTATCTTCATTCCAATTAATTGACATAGCTCTTACTCCACGTTGATAAAAGTAGTCTACATTTTCTATTTTGTTTTCAATTGCTCTACCATTTTCAATTGTAAGAATGGCTCCTACTTTTTTTTGATTAATTGTTTGCTCTAGGTCTTTTTTAGTTGTAATTGTATTTATTTGCTTAGTGAATTTTTGTTGTTGGTTATAAAAGTATTCTATTATTTGCTTTGCTCTTTCAAATGCATTTTCATATTTTGGGTGTATAAATGCTGCCATCATTTGTATACTAGGTTGTGGTGCTTGCACTATATTAAAATTAAGTTTTGTATCATTTATTTGTTTTCCTTGGTCTAGAGCTAATTGTATGGTATCGCAATGTCCATCTACTAAAACTTTCATTTATTTTTACCTCCACTCTTTAAGAATATGTAAGCTTTCTTTATTACATTCTTACTAATTTACCCAATGCACTTATAGAAAAACCTAACGATTCTCCCATACAAAAATACCTTTTTGTTTTTATACAAAAAGGTACTATTTTTTACAAAGTATTAATCTCTACTGCTCCTACTCCACCATCTATTTTTAGGTAATTATCTCCTGTTCCATAGGTATGTGCTCCTTCCGCTTTTTTGCCATTAAGAGCCATTCTTCCTAAACCTGTTTCTACTGTAATAGAATATTCTTCTTGCTTACGTGGCAAGTTAAGTTCTACTCTTCCAACCCCACATTCAATTTTACTATTTCCTGTGACGTCAGCAGATATTATCATTTCTCCTACTCCTGCTTCTAAGTCTAATTTTTGTAATTTACTTTCTTGTATAGTAGTTTTTCCAGCTCCTCCATTTATTTTAGTCTTTGAAAGACTAGTTACATTGTTTATTTGCATTATTCCTACGCCACTGTCTAAATCAAAATTATTTACTGTTATATCTCTAATGGTATGATTTCCTATTCCAGCTTTTAGTTCCAAGTTATTTAATGTTTTACCTTTTGGTATGGTGATAGTAATAGTCGATGTAACATCTTCATGAAACCATTTTTTGTTTCCATCTTCTTTAACTACTAATTTATTTCCAACTATTTTTGAACTAAATTTGCTTGGTAAATTACTTCCTTCTACTTTTAGTTCATCACCACTTTGTATGGTTAATTTAGAGATTGCTGTTTCTATTTTTACACTTTCTACATTTTCTGTATATACATTGGAAAATTCGTTAATTTTTGTGTCTTGGCTTGTATTATCTGTTATAAAGCTAATACCAAATATAGCAGAAAGTCCAAAGATAATCCACCCAAAAATATTAACAATTAAAAATGTTGCAAAAATAATAGCTATTATTTTAATAATTTGTTGACCTGAACTCATTTAATATCTACCCCCCCAAATAGGCAAAATGCACTAATATATAGAGTAGGTACATTTTCTTTATTATTTCCTACTTTGTTTTCTACTCCGCCAAATATTGGTGTGCTTTTTACTTTTACATTTACATTGTTTGGAACTAAAATAGTAATTCCTCCAAAAATGCTACTACTATTAATTACTTGGTCTTGTATAATTGTGGCTTTTTGTAAATCTAGCACAACACTTCCAAATACTGCATCTAAATTTGCTCCTTTAAATTCTTCGTTTGTTTTATCTACTTTTTGTTCTGCAAAAGTTGCGGCATAGCTTTCTAAACCATTTTTATCTACTGATTTTATTTTTTTGCTAATAGAGCTGGTAATTACACCATTAAATATAACTCCTAATCCTACTGCAACAAGTACAAATGGCACTAGCAATTTCCAAAGAATTTCAAAAGAAAGTATTCCTTGTGCTGCTAATAATAAGAAAATACCTACAAGTAGCCCAATAAAGGAGCCCCATTTTCCAGTTGGTTTAAATAATCCTATAAAGCATGGTACAATAATAAATAATGTCCACCACCCTTTAAAGAAAATATTAATGCTTGTAATACCTAGTGCATTTAATCCTAGAACAAGCCCTATTGCAATTAATACTAATCCCCATAATAAGTTTGAAAATCTGTTCATCTATTTTTTCCTCCTTTTTTGTTTAGTTTATTATATAGTTTTTGTATTAATATAGCAAGTATTCTATCAAATTTATTTCAAAATTATGTAAATTTAATATTGTCTCTCGTTGTAAATCTTTAATCTTTATCCTCTTCCCCCCTTATAATATAGCTCCTTTTGACTATATCATAACTGCTTATGCTATACAAATATAAAAACTATCATACTATACAAAATAATTTTAATAGCACAATTTAGTGCTAGCTTAAAGTTTGTTAAGGAAATTCCAATTTGATTAATTATTTCATAATTTTCTAATACTATTTTTTGTTCTTCTTTGCTTAAACTTCCTTCTTCTTGCATATATTCTTTTGCAAGTAGTTTTGCTTTTGTCATAGCTTCTACTTCTAAGCTACTACGAACTGCAAAGTAAATAAAACTAAATAAAGTTAGTATCACTAAATATAACATTGGATAAAAATTAAGCTTAAAAATAGACAAAATACAAATTACTACAAAATACAATAAATAAATATTTGAAAAAACAAAATTAAATAATAATGTTCTTTTATTTTGGATAGAATGTACACACTCGTGTGCTATTGTTTGCACTCTTGTAAAAGTGTTTTTTATATTAGCAATAATAATAGAGTTTGAAATTGCAATATAAAAACTAGCTGTATTTCCCTCTTCTTCTTTTATGGTAACGTTAGTATTATTTAACTTTTTTAATATAGTTTGACATATTTGCTTGTTACTTGATAATTTATTTGTTATTTCATTTAAGTCTTTGCTAAAACCTATCTCTTTTATTTTTTTAATATCTTTTATCTTTATATTCCATGCAAATTTTAAAATTGCTAAAAATAGGATCGTTATTACGATTACAATAATATATTCCATTTTTCTTCTCCTTTTTAGTCACGGATCAGCCACAGGTATGTAAAATTTGGTATAACTATTATGCCAAATGTGACACTCTTTATTTTAATTTTAATACATATTTCTGGCACTTTGGTACAAAAATACTACCAAATTTTACATACCTGTGGCTGATATTTCAAATTTTAAAAGAGTCGCTAAAAAAGCTTTTCTTTTTTCCTTAAAACCTTTTTTAGCGACTTTATTTTGATGTTTTTTTACATCATATTTTTATAGTACATCTTTAATTGCTTCTGCAATAATTTTATTAACGTCTGCAATCATAATATTGAACTTTACTTCTAAATCAAAGTATTCTTTAATATCTTTATTTTCTACTAAAGTGGCATACATTTCTTCTAATTTTTTGTTTTTTTCTTCATCTTGCTCTTTTCCAGTATATGCCATTAGTTGTACATCATATCTTAATTTTTCAAATTCTTCTACTTTTTGTTTTTTTTCTGGATTGCTTTGAATTTCATCTTTTAATTTTTTATATGCTTTATATTCTTCTGATTCTTTTATCTCATGTGCTAGACGGTTTGCGGTATCATATACTTGCATACCTTACCTCCTTACAGTTAATTTTTTAGTTTCTATATATATTTCCTTAAATTTTATGCATAAGCATGTTTTTTCTTAAAGCTAATTAAGTTTGTAATTTCTGTTTCTGTATTTTTAGCTTTATTTGTTTTTTGTGCATTTTCTTGTGCTATTTGTTCTTTTTGTTTTTCTGCTACTGTTTTGCAAATTGCCTTTTCATAAGTATAGTGAGTATCTTGGGCAATTTTAGTCCAATTATATTCTTCTTTTACTTTTTGTTTTGCTTTTTTAGCAACATTTGCTGCTAGCTGTTTATCATATAATAAGTTTAATACAGAATCTGCAATAGAGTTACTATTTCCTGCATAACTTTTCATTCCATTCATTCCGTGGTCTATAATTTCATTTAGCCCGCCTATGTCAGATACTACAGTTGGCACTCCTGCAAGCATTGATTCTAGTGCTACTACACCAAATGGCTCATATGTACTTGGAAATACAGCTACATCTGCACATTTATATATTTTTTGTACTTGTTTTGCATTTAGAAAGCCTGTAAAATATACCTTGTTTGCAAGCCCCATTGCCTGTGCTTGTGCTTTTAACTCTTCTAACATACCACCTTTACCAGCTATAATTAATTTGCTGTCTTGGTAACCATTTAAAATTTTAGGCATAGCAGAAATTAAATGTTGAATACCTTTTTCATATACTAATCTGCCTACATAAAGAATAATTTTTTCGTTATCCATTGCATATTGCCTTCTAAAGTCGTAATCTCTTTCTATTCCATTAAAATTTGTTAGGTTAATTCCATTTGGTATAACATTGATTTTATCAAAAGGTAGACCAAATAAGGCTTGTACATGACCTTTCATATAATTGCTATTTACAATAACTTCTGTTGCTTCATAGGTTAAAAGCCATTCTGTGTCATTAATATATCTTTGGGTTTCATCATGTATACCAGAATTTCTACCTGATTCAGTTGCATGAATAGTGGCTACCATTGGTATTTGAAAAGCTTGTTTTAATGTTTTGGCACAAGAGGCAACTAACCAATCATGAGCGTGTATAACATCAAATTTACCTTTTTCATTCATAATTTGTGTTGCTTTAGCTGCCATGGCAAAGTTTAGTTGTAATACCCAATCTATAAAGTTATTTGGGTGTATCATATAGTTTTCAACCCTATATACTTCTACCCCTTTATCATTTTCATATTCAGGAAGATTTCCTTCTTTGTATGTTACAACAGTTACTTCATGTCCATCTTTAATTAACCTTTTAGATAAATCGTGCACAACTCTTGCAATTCCGCCTACAATTCTTGGTGGATATTCCCATGTTAGCATTAATATTTTCATTTTTTGGCGAGCCCCTTTCCCCATTTTTTTCTTTTGATTATTTACTTTCATTTATTCTATACAAATTTTTGACAAAAGTAAACAGATTTTGCTATTTTTTTGTAAATTGTTGAAAAAAATTAAACTATATAGATTTGAGAAAAAGAGAAAGAAAAAACTAATCAAATTTGCGAGAGTGTAAGAAATATTTACATACCCGTTAAGCCTAAAGTTCTAATTTACTACTATTAAAACTAATTTCTTAACTTATTTCAATTTTGTTTTTCACAGCATTTCGCTTTACAAATATAAAGCTGCTCTAAAACCGATGTAGTCACGGTAGTCGCCGTCTGGATAATTGCCACAGCGAAAAGAAGCTGGAGTGTCAAAGCCTGTACTGAGGTAATCGCCACCTCTGCTCACACGCCAATCTGTGCTGTAGACTTCCATTGTCCACTCATAAACATTTCCAGCCAGGTCATAGATATGGTTTTGCTGATAGGATGGATTAGAACCAGTAAGAGCTAAACTGCCAGAATAATTTCCTTTCCCTTTTCCATTTCTTACTACACTATTACTTGGAACTGACTCTGTTTGTCCTTCTTCTGGAACATTTATATATTGTGGCTCTATAAATTGCATTATTGCATCCCACTGTACACCATAACATATGTTGAGGTTACTCCATAAGTAGTATCAGTAGAAGGATACATACTTCTTGCTACTTTTACGGCCCCATTAGCATTATCATTTCCTTGCAATCCATCACTTGCTTCTTTTGCACTTGTTCCTCCCCAAGGAATATAGTTCCATGGCGATACTCCTTTTTTTGGATACTGGCTTTTTTGTTACTCTGTCTGGAGTTGGTAATGTAGTTGTTAATTTTCCATCTTCATCTTTTTTTATTGGAGTAGTTACGCCATCAACACCTGCCTCAAATCTAGCTATATAAAATCCTCCATTTTCTGCTACACTTTGATACATAGCTTTACTTTCGTCTGTTGCTATTGGTGGCGTTGTTCCTTCTTTTCCTGCTTCTTGACATTTTGAGAAAAATGATTGACGTGTATCTTCGCCAAACTCTGCTATTCTTACAAAATTATCTATATTTTCTACTGGTATCCACACAAATTGGTTTCCTTTTGCTGTATTATCTAAGTCATCATTTGCTTCATCTAATATGACTAATCCATTGGTGATATTATTAATATCTTCTCCTACCTCTTTTACTACACAAAATCCTACTGGGATTTTGACTACTTTTTCTATCCCATCTACTGTTTCTTTCCACTCTACATTTGTTTTTCCATCGGCTTGTACTGGTACCTTTTCTCCTTTATCTGGATTTACATGCTTTGGTGGGTCAACTGTTGGATTGTCTGGGTCTGTTAGTTTGGTTATTTCGCTCCAATTTCCATTTGTTAAATATTCATTTAATTTATTTAAATCTTCTTGGTCTTTTTCTGCTGATTTATTGGTTTCATCTGCTGCCTTTTGTGCCATAGTGATAATTCCAATATCTCCAAATAGCACAGTAATACTTACTCCTGCTAGTATTAAAAGCACTACAATCGTTACTACTAGTGCAATTAAAGTAATGCCTTTTTCTTTTATTCTTTTTACATTGTTCTTTTTCATAAATTTCTTCTCCTTTTTCTTATGTTTATTTTGTTTCATTTAAAATCGTTTTATTCTTCTTTCGTTTTCTATTATACATTTTCTAATAGTTGATTGCCATTAAATATTATTTACATAATTTCTGCATGTATTATCTTTTTCACTACTATGCGTAGTATATATTACTCGTTTTTATTTGTCACCTCGCCTTTATTATGCTTTTTATTACAAATATTTTAACTTTGTTCTTATTTTCTATTGAATTTATTTTGTTTTTGATATAGTATATATAAATAGAAAAAAGAGAATTGAAGCGGAGGAAAAAATGCCTAAAAAAACAAAAGATAAAATAATAGAAGATATAAAAAATGTATCAACTACTAATTTAGAAACAGCCATAAAAAAAACAGCTACTAAAAAAGTATCTACAAAAGCAAAAGAAAAATCCAAACTCGAAGTAACTACTAAGAAATTTACTACTAAAAAAAGTACTGCCACAAATAAAAGTGCTACTGTAACTAAGAAAAAAACTTCTACTACTAAAAGTAAATCAACAAAAGAAAACGCATCAACCAAGAAAAAAACTACAAAAAGTGCTTCTAGAACAACTAGTCCCACTACTCGTTCTAGAAAAAAGAAAGTAGCTATTCCAGAATACTATGACCTACCTAACACTTATGAACAAACTGTAGTAAAAATATTAGCACAAACACCAACCATTTTGTTTGTTTATTGGGACATTGCAAATAGTGATAAACAAAATTTATTAAATCAATATGGAGAATACTTTTTCCAAGATACTACTCCATTCTTATTAGTAATAAATAAAACTAAGAATTATCAATTTGAAGTAGAAATAAATGATTATGCTAATAGCTGGTATTTAACTATTCCTGATAGTGATTGTGAATATGAAGTTATATTAATGAGAAAAAACAAAAATTTAGAAGTAATACATGAAAATAATGGTAGTATTACAATTGCTTCTTCCAATAACTTAGAAACTCCTAATGACCATATCTTATTTGACAAATTAGGCAAAACCGTTTTCTTTCAAAATGTAAAAAATCATAATCTAGAAGAGAAAAATATTTCTTCGTTTCATTTTATTCATAACATTGGAAAAATTTATAATATTTATGATTTATATAAAGAGATTTATAAAAATGAATTAAATGTAGATGAATTAGGTACTACACTTTCTTCTTCTAATTTTAGTTCAACTTTTAAATAAAATTTTGTTACTTTAGTGCTACTTATTTTTTACCAGAATATCACACTAAAGTAAATACTAGATGCGTCCCTCAGTCACCCTATTTAGGGTGACTGACCACCGTCCCCAAGGAGGAAGAAAAATGTCTAATGTGAAGGGTTATGTAAGTTTTGTTTTACATGCACACTTACCTTTTATTCATCACCCAGAGAGTGAAGATTATTTAGAGGAGCAATGGTTATATGAGGCTATTTCAGAGACCTATTTGCCTTTATTAATAAATTTTACAAAGTTGGAGGAGGAAAAAGTTGGCTTTGCAGTTACTATGTCAATGACTCCCCCTCTTTTAAATATGCTTGATAACAAGCTATTACAAAAGCGTTATATTAAATATTTGCGTACTCACATTGAACTTGCTAAAAAAGAGCTTATTAGAACGAAAGATAATATAAAAGAGAATGAACTTGCTAAGTATTATTTAGATCGTTATTCTAATGATTTACATTTATTTAAAGATGTATATGATTGTAATTTAATTAGTGCTTTTAAGCATTTTCAAGATATTGGTGTATTAGAAATTATTACTTGTGGTGCTACTCATGGCTACTTTCCTATATTGTATGTGAATGAGAAGACAGTAAGGGCACAAATTGCAGTGGGTGTACAAACTTATGAAAAATATTTTGGTAAAAAACCTCGTGGTATTTGGCTGCCAGAGTGTGGCTATGTTCCTGAGGCTGATAAATATTTAAAAGAGTTTGGTATTGAATATATTATTACAGAGTCGCATGGTATTTTATATGCTAACCCTACTCCTATTCATGGTACTTTTGCTCCTATTGTTTCACCTGAGGGTGTAATTGCTTTCGGGCGTGATATAGAGTCTTCTAGGCAAGTGTGGAGTTCTATTAATGGTTATCCTGGTGATTTTAATTATAGAGAGTTTTATAGGGATATTGGTTATGATGCGCCTTACGATTATATAAAACCTTATATTGCTTCTAATGGTGTTAGAGTTCATACTGGACTTAAGTATTATCGTATTACAGGAAAAGATTGTGAAAAGGACTACTATAATTTACAATGGGCTCAAGATTCTGTAGAGAAACAGGCTGGTCACTTTTTGGATAGTAGAGTGTCTCAAATCAATCAATTGGCTCCTTTAACTACTAACCCACCTATTGTATTATGCCCTTATGATGCAGAGCTTTATGGTCATTGGTGGTATGAAGGTCCTAATTGGCTATATATATTGTTTAAGAAAATTTATTATGATGAGTGTAATTTTAAACTAATTACTCCTGGAAATTATATTGATAAGTATCCACTTATGCAAGTTTGTACTCCTTGCCGTTCTAGTTGGGGTGCTAATGGTTATAGTGAGGTATGGCTTAACCATACTAATGATTATGCTCACAAACATTTACATGTTGCTGGTGATAAAATGGTAGAACTTGCTGAAAAGTTTGCAAATGAAACAGCTCCTATTAAAATACGTGCTTTAAACCAATGTGCAAGGGAATTGCTACTTGCGCAAAGTAGTGATTGGCTATTTATTATTACGAATGGTACTATGGTAGACTATGCAAAAAAACGTATTAAAGACCATATTGGAAGATTTACTAAGTTATATAATGGTTTAATAGAAAATTGTATAGATGAAAATTATATTGTTTTTTTAGAAGATTTAGAAGAAAAGGATTGTATTTTTCCTGAGATTGATTATAAAATTTATAATTAGTATTCTCACTAGTTGTTATCATTTTTAAAACTTTCACTTACTATTACAAAAAATATTTTAAGTTTAGATTACATCTATGGCAAGCTGATACTAGAATTTATATGTATCATAAAACCCCTAGGATTATTTTCCTAGGGGTGTTGATTGGAATTTATACTACCATTCTTGCATGCTATCTCCTATAATAGAAAATCCAATAACGATGGCAACAAATCCTGCCGGCTCTGCATCTCCCAAGCATAGCAAACTGGCTATTAAAAATAAAAACATTATTCCAATACCCAATTTGGTTTTTTTCCAAAAATTTTCCTTACTTAAAGGCCGCTCATCCTTGCCAATTTGCTCACGGTATACTATCATTCCTACTGCTACAAGTATTACGAAAATTCCAATCATAATTTTCATTTTTCATCCCTCCTGTAAAATATTCATTTTACTACTAGTTGTTTATATATTCACCTGAAAAACAGGATAAAAAAGATTTTTGACATTCGTTATTATATCATACTTTACATAAATATGCAAGCAAAAAATGCGAGAATTTTATTTCGCATTTTATAGCTTTCTCTATTTTCGTAATTATTTAATTTCTTTAAGACAAAATCTATAGATTTAGATAAAAGTATTAAATACTTACCTATTTCCTATTTAAATTCTCATTTGTTTCCTTTTCTTCGTTATATCTTTCTATAAAGTATAGTGGTCTATGCTTTCCTTCATTAAAAGCTCGTCCTAGGTATTCTCCAATAACACCTAAGAAGATAAGTTGAATTCCACCTAAAAATAATATCACAACCATAGTTGATGCATAACCTGGTACATCTACTCCACTAATAATGGTTTTTATAATGATGAATACCATATAAATAAATCCAATTAAGGAAACTAAAACGCCCATAATTGCTGCCCATCTAAGTGGTGATGTAGTAAATGATGTAATTCCATCAATGGATAAATTAATTAATTTTCCATAATTCCATTTTGTTTGCCCTGCTGCACGTGGATCTCTATCATATAAAATTTCTTTTTTATTGTAGCCAATCCAACTAAAAAGCCCTTTGGTGTATCTTTGTGATTCTCTAATTGCTTTTAGTGCTTCTACGCAGCGCCTATCTAACAGCCTAAAATCTCCAGTATCTTTTTGAATTTCAATTCTTGTAAATGCTTGTAATACTTTGTAGTACATTTTTGAAGTGAATTTTTTAAGCCATGTTTCCCCTTCTCTGGTTTTTCTTTTGGCATAAACATCATCATAGCCTTCTTCCCAGTATTTTAGCATTTCTGGTATTAATTCTGGTGGGTCTTGAAGGTCAGCATCAATTAATACTACGGCATCACCTTTGCAGTAGTCTAAGCCTGCAATCATGGCTGTTTCTTTTCCAAAATTTCTAGATAAATTTAAGTAGCATATTCTTTTATCTTTTTGTCTTAGTTCTTTCATAATTTCTAAGGTTTTATCTTTGCTTCCATCATTAACAAGTAGTACTTCAAAATCATAGCTTTGATTGCTATCCATTAATTTTTCTAATCTTTCGTACAATAGGTGTAATACTTCTTCTTCATTATATGCTGGTACTAATATGGTAACTAATTTTTTCTTGTTTTCGTCCATTATAACCTCCGTTTGTTTTTTCTACTATTTAGTTATACCATATATTTTGCGTTTAGTAAATATGCTTTTTTAATAAACTATTTGCTTTTCAATAAACTATTGTACAATCATTTGATGTTTACAATTCATAGTCGTTATACTCTTATAATTTTATTAACTATAACTTGTAACATTTAATGAATAATTTTTGCCTTATTTAATAATTGATAAGTTTTGCAAATATTGCACTCTTTGCAAATAAAAACCTTATCTTGAAATATTAGTTTTAATGTATTAATAAATTCATCCTCCTCATCGATTAAATGAATTTCTATTTTTCTTGGCAATAGTGTTAATAACGTATTTAATGCATAATCATTGGAAGAAAAAGAGATATCAGATAAATATTTTGCATTATAAATATTGTCTGATACAGATACTACATTTTTTTCTTCATCTAATAAGATAGATTCTCCATTATTATAAATCAAATGAAGCGTAGAGTATTCTGGTGCTTTTGATTCTACATATACACGTAATAAACTAATAAATTCTGTATATTCCTTTTCTATAATAAATTGGTTTACGCTACTATCTACCAAATTATCTAAATAGTTAAAATATTTTTTTAGTCTAAAATAAACAAAGCCATCTAATACCATTGTTTTATTTTCTAATACATATTCTAATATTTGCTTTTTAGTACTTCGCTTTTCTTGTTGTGTTTGGTTATATTCATTGCTTTTTAGCATTTGTTGACAGTTTTCTAAAATTTTGCCTTTTTCATATTCATCAAAGTAGAAATAGTTATAGTTGATTAATTGTTTTATCATTTTTTCTTTATAAAATTCGTTTACTACTTCTTCTAGTAAATCACATAAAAAATCACAAAATTTTGCATTATTTTCTCCTAGATAGTGAATAATGATATTATGATATATTTTAAATTCTTTTTGAGAATATACTAAATTTTCAAAATCAATTAGTTCAATCCTTTTTAGTAGATAATTTAAGATATCTGTATTATTAGTTTTTATGCAAAATGATTTCATCTGTTCTAATTTCTCCTTTCATTTAAGTAGTATCTACTAAAATGCTTTTAGATATACATATTTTATTCGAATTTCTATGAAAAGGTAACATGTTCGTTTTATAAATATTAAATACTATCTACTCCACCTTTTAAGTTATATACATTTTCATATTCTAATTGCTCTAATAACTTTTGTGCTTGTTTACTACGTGCTCCTGAACTACAATATACAATAATAGTTGTTTTTTTATTTGGTACAATTTTAAAAATTTTGCTTGCCAAACTATATAAAGAAAGCGAAATAGCTCCATTTAAATGCCCTTCTTCATACTCTTGATGACTTCTCACATCTAGCAAAATAATATTTTCCTGTTTTTGCATTTTTTGAACAGTTTTATAGTTTATATCATTATCATTTACACTACGATACCATATTCTTTTTATTTTCCTTAACATCTTTTTCCCTTCCTTTTTTGTATACATTCCTGATGGCTACCCGATGACTGATTTTTTTTACATAAAAAAATACCCATACTATATAGTATGAGTATTTTTATTTATTGGTTTCTATTTTTTTGTTTTTTTCTTTTCTTCTTCTTGATAAGTATTGTATTGTTTTTCTTTTACAGTTGTTACAATCGTAATTACAATAACATAAATTAATAGTGCAATTGGCATAACTAAACGATTAATTGGCATTCTTGTAATTGCTAAAACACTTAAGAATAATGCTTCTGCTGTTAATATGGATAATATATATAAGCCAATTGTTTTGATGATTCCTATTTTTCTAAAGCGTACAATTACATAGGCAAGTATGATAAGACTGCTTATGATAAGTGGCAATATATATGGTTGTAATATGCTTGAAAGCTTAATTTTAGGTTGATGTGTAACTTGCATGTCATCTTTTTTGTTTTCTAATTCGTATTTTTCGTTTATTTTGTTATTAAGTTGTTCTAACTTTTCTTCTATATTTTCAGCATTTTCTTCTTTGATAGTAATAGCTGCCATATCTTCATAGTATTCTATTTTTTGTACTATGATTTTATCTTTTCCAAATACTTCTTGCGCTATTTGTTTAATATCATTATTTTTAAAGGTTTTTCCTAAATATACATCTATTTTTACACTTTTACTATAAGTTAAATCTGCTTTTAGTCCCATAGTTCCTATAATGATACAACCAATTATGATAATAGCTACCATAATGCTATAAATAATTTTTTTCTTCATTTCTAGACCTTTCCTCTCTCTCTAATTTGTTTCATTGTTTTTGATAACTGCTAATTTTGCTGTTTTTATATTGATCATTTAGCAGTTACATTTTACACGAACCTGTAATTATTTTTCAAGTGTACTAGATACAATTAAAGTTCTTGTAATAACTAAGTGATATATAATACCAGTTACAATTCCCCAGAATATTACCATTCCAAAACTATAAATTGGTAGCCAACCTGCAAAGCATAAAACAACTGATGTAATTGCTACTGGAACTAAAATAAATATAGTTTTTAGTATTGCTTGTTTAAATCCTACAACTTTATCTTCTTCTGTTTGATGTTTTAATAAGTGTAATAAGTATATGCTAAAGATGTAGTTTAGCATAATTGCTATTAATACTCCTACTATTCCTTCTAATGTAAGCATTACATTAGTATAACGAAGTACCAATAAGAATATAGCAATATATCCTACAAAAGAGATGACTGCTAAAAGTCCATTTTTTCTATATGCTATCATAAGTGCAATAATACCAACAACAATAAGGCTTATTACTACAATTGATGGAACAAAGAACATATCCTCAGTAATGTCTGACATTACATAACGATTTTCCTCAATGGTATAAGTAAGTGGTAATGCATTTGTGTTTAATAAAACAGCTAAGTTAGATGCTTCTTTTATATAAGAAGTTAAGTCTTCGTTAGATGTAGTTGCTTGTCCTAGTGATAATTGAATTGTTCCATTAGATATTTCTTGTGAGAAATAGGTATTGATTAAGGTGCTATCATCTATTTTAAAAGTTACAGTTTTACTTTGTTCTTTACCTTCTTCATCTACTGTTTTTACATAAGTATTGGTAATATCTTTTAAAATTTGTGTTCCTTCTTTGTTAAATTCAATAGTTAAATATACGGTGGTACCTGCTTCTGTGCTACCATATGCTACTTGTGCTTTTTTAATATGTTCGTTTGTTAATAGTACTTCTTTTTCTTCATTTACTACTTGAAATACACCTTTAATAGCTGTGTATTGTGCTATCATGTCTGTGTTTGCATTTTCTGGTAGTTGTACCATTGTTTTTCCAGTGTTTTCATCAAAACGCATGGTATAGTTTTCTACCTTCATTTCTTTTAGTCTTGCTTCAAATGTTTCTTTTGCTTTTTGATAATTTTCTTTTGTTAAGTCTTCTTCTTTGTTAACAGGCTCTTCTTTTGTGGTAGTGCCTTCTGCTTCTTCTTGAACTACTTTTCCATCTTTATCATAAATAACTTTGTTAACTGAAGTGCTAACTGCAAGCCCTATTACTCTGCTTCCTGTTAAGTCCATACCTAATTGATAATTTGGTATGATGTTTTCTACAAATTTTGCATTTTGAATAAATATTCCTCCAAATGAAATAAGAGAAATAAGAATAATAAATAAAACTACTAATACAATTTTTAATTTTCTTTCTATTTTCACTTTTGTTTCCTCCTTATATTATTATAGTAACTTTGTATCATTTATAATCAATTCAAACCATATTCCTAAATATTTTGCTGCATATTTACTCATCATGGTTCTATCCATAAATATTTCAAAATAGTCTAATACTGGTGATATTTCAGTATCTATGGTTAAGTCTAAAATTACTTTTTTATGTTCTTTATCTATGGTAAATTTTGAGTTTGTTACTGCATAATTTACTTTATCATGTTTATCAAAAGTAGAGATGTTTGGGTTTACAACCCTATCTCTATGTACATCTGATTTATCTGCTAAAATAAGGGCTGCTGAAATATCACTAACCGCTGTTCCAGTTTGTTCATCATGATTTCCAATTGCCATCATAATTTCGGTTCTATGTTCAATATCCATTCCCATATCTTTTAAAATTTCGTATGCTAAAATAGCCCCTGTGTGTGCATGGTCTACCCTGTTTACACAATTTCCAATATCGTGCATATACCCTGCAATCTTGGCAAGCTCTATTCTTTCTTCTGGATAGTCTAGTGCTTTTAGCACTTCTGCTGCTCTATGTGACACAATGGTAATATGTCTTGTAGAGTGCTCTGTATAACCTAAAGCATTTAATTGTTTTTGAGAACTTAGTATTAATTGTTTTAGTTCTTCATTTTGTTTCACATCTTCTAATGTAATCAATTTTTTACCTCCTAAAGTTAATTTCATTTCATATTTTTTTGCTTTCTAAATTTTATATTAAAATTCAAAAAATAGCAACAGTTTTCTGTATTTTTTTGGAATTGTATTGTAATTATTCAATGCCTTTTAGTGAATTTATCATAATAAGGTAATTTCATTGAATATTTACATTGTAATAAACATTTGTTAATAATTTCAAAAATAAGCCAACTAGCAATTTCATACATAAATTACTAGTTGACTTACCTATTTACCATTCAATTAGTGTCCCAATAAATTAGTGTTCCAGAAACAGCACAATGACAATAATAACATTTGAAGCCTTCTTTTCTTAGTTGTAAGATAACTCTTTGTGAAGCAAACCAAAAATATAGATAATATTTTTTATCCTGAAGCTTTTTTTTATGAATTTGCCGTTTTATCCAGTGGTATTCACATTTTTCAAACAAATTCAATTTTACTTTTTTTATTGTGCTTTCTTCTACAGCTTTATCCTTTTTTATGGTAAACATTAAATTCCACTCCTTTTCAATATTCATTGTGCTGTCTATATGTTCTTATTGTAACTCCCAAAAGGAGATAATAAAATTTAACTTCTTTTAAATCATACTACATTTTACATAAGATTGCAAGTAGGAATTGTTTTTTAATGCTACTTTATGTAAAAGTATTAATCTTACCATTGACATACTTTTACAAACTATATTTTACTTTTATAAATTACCTTTTAGTTTATATCTTTCTGTTTAAGTTTACTCCTATAATTCCACCAATCATTCCTGTTACCATAGCTACTGCTAATAGTATAAATGATTGTAAAGTAAGTGAAAAACCTACTAAGCATAAACTAGATGCTAAATACAAGATGATAACATAAATGAAACCTACTAGCCCACCATTTACTAGTCCATTTTTCTTGATTTTTCTTGTGCTTACCATGCTTCCTACTAAAATGCTAATTCCTACAACAGTAATAACTACTGGCATAATAGTTTCTTCTGAAAGTTCTGTATACGTAAGTAACAGTGCAAATACTAGTAGCAGTATCAAAGATAATATAATAGCAAATGTGCTTCCTTTTAAAATTCTAATTGCATTTTTTTTAAGTTCACTTTCTTGTGTTATCACATTACTTTTTATGGCATTCTCTTTTTCCATTTTTCAAGCCTCCCTGTACCTTTTTATTGTTCATTTTATGTGGCATTTGAAGATTTTAGAACAGTTAATATTCTTTTATAATTGAAGCTTAACAGCCGTATTTCAAAAACGTAAAACACTACGTATCTATAGCTTTGTTTACAGAATTTTTTAACTACATACAAAATAAGTGCATATTATAAAAATAATATACACTTATTAGACAAATTCTTTTTATATTTCACTACTTGTAACCCTATTATTAGTTATGGCATTTCCATTTGCAGGTAGTGTTACATTATTCGTAGTATTGGATGTGGATTGATTATTTGTATTGGCTGTATTTTGTGTTGTTTGACTATTGGTTATGGTAGTTACTCCATTGTTTGTAGCTTGATTATTTGCCCCATTGTTTGTTTGCGTATTGGTTTGTGTATTATTGGTAGCTGTATTAGTTTGATTATTTGTTGATGTATTGGTTACTGTATTGTTAGTAACCGCATTTGTATTTTGGTTTTCTTGATTTGTATCTGGCGTGCTTGGTTTTATAACATAAGTTTCAATATAGCTGATTACATTCATAACTTGATCATTATATACCATGTAATAAGTAACTTCTCCTGCTGATGTTGTAGAATAAAATGTTTTTAAAACACTATCAATTAATTTAAAGCCTCTTTTGTCTATTAATCCATATAAATTATTGTTTTCTTTTACAACAATTGCTTCATATTCTGGAATAAGTAGTACACCACTTGCGTTATCTCCTGCTTTTCCGCTTCCTGCTGTACAACCTAGTTCTGTATATTTTACATCTACAATTTGCTTACCAGTTTTATCAAATAGCCCCCATAAGTTGTTTCTTTTTACTGGAATACAATTATTATATAATAAATACTGATTTTGAATATTGTTATTGGCATATTTAGTACCATCTATTCCTATTTGGTCATATTCTAAATAAATAACAATACTACCATTTTCGTTTATGACACCTTGCTTTTTATTATTAGTTACTAAATATAAACCTGTATCTTTATCTATTTGCTTAATTTCATCATATTCTGGACTAATTTTTGTACTAGAATCATATGACATAATTCCCATTTTACGTTCTTGTGTTGTTACAATAAATTCTTTCGTACTTTCTATAAATTTAATACTTGCATATTTGGTACCTAAAATTTCTTTTCCATCTATTCCATGTACTCCGTAGTTATTATCAGTACTTTTTACAATAACCATATTATATAATAATGCTTTTTGGTTGCTAAAAGTAGCATTTCCATCTAAAATACCAGCATTTTGAAATTTAGCTGTATAGTATGTTACTAAATATGGCAAAGTAAATATGGTTACTTGGTTTTGCTCTTGGGCGTATGTCATAGAAATATTGAATGCAATTTTAGCACCTTCTATGGTTGTACACAATTGATTATTTATCATTTTAACAGGCTTATCTATTTCATAATATTCATAATCATTGTTTCCATCTAATAAAATTTTATAAATTTTGTTAGAACCTAAGCTAAAACTTGCTACTTCGTTAGTACTTTGTACATAACATTTTGTAGTATCTTCTGAATATTGTTTATAATCTCCATTTGCTGACTCATATCCTACATATTCAGCAAATGCACGAATTGGAATATAAACCGTATCTTCTTCAAATATAAGTACCTTTTCTAAGTTAGCATTTGGCTTTCCATCTATTGTAATTTTTAGCTCAGTCATTTTTATATAATACATTAAACCTACTAATCCCACACATGCAATTAGTAAAAGTACTAAAATCACTGCAATTATTTTCATCATTTTTTTTGCTTTTTTTTGTTCTTCTGTTTGATTATAATTTCCACCTATATAATCGTTCATAAAACCCTCCTAATTCTTTTGTGCTTACTTTTCGTATCCATATTTTTTGTAGAATTCTTCTTTAAAGTTTAATAAATTATCGTGCTCTATTTCTATTCTAACCCTTTCCATCAATTTAGTCAAGAACCTTAGGTTATGTATTGATAATAATCGTACTGCTAATATTTCGTTTGCTTTTACTAAATGCCTTATATATGCCCTTGTATAATTTTTGCAAGTATAACAATCACATTCTGGGTCTAGTGGAGTAAAATCTCTTTCATAGGTTGCATTACGTACTACTACTTTTCCATTCCATGTCATAGCAGTTCCATTTCTTGCAATTCTTGTTGGAAGTACACAGTCACCCATGTCAATACCAGCTAAAGCCGCTTCTATTAGGTAATCTGGAGTACCTATTCCCATCATATATCTTGGTTTATTTTCTGGCATAAGTGGAGCTGTATATCTTAAAATGTCTATATATTCTTCTTTTGGTTCCCCTATGGCAATTCCTCCTATGGCATATCCTGGTAGGTCTAGTTTCACTAAGTCTTCTACAGATTGTTTTCTTAAGTCTTTATAAAATCCACCTTGTATAATACCAAATAGTGCTTGCTTTTCTGGATTTTGATGAGCTTCTTTACATCTTGCTGCCCACCTTGTTGTTCTTTCCATTGAATTTTTAGCATATTCATAAGTAGATGGGTATGGACAACATTCATCAAAGGCCATGATAATGTCTGCCCCTAAAGCATTTTCTATTTCCATTACTTTTTCTGGTGTAAACATGTGCTTACTTCCATCTAAATGTGACTTAAATTCAACACCTTCTTCTTGTATAGTTCTTAGTTCTTTTAAACTAAATACTTGAAAGCCACCACTATCTGTTAAAATTGGTCTATCCCATCTCATAAAATTATGAAGACCACCAGCTTCTTTTACCAAATTGTGGCCTGGGCGTAAATATAAATGGTAGGTGTTAGCTAATATAATTTGTGCACCAACTTCTTCTTTTAGTTCTTCTGGTGTCATAGATTTTACAGTGGCTTGTGTCCCTACTGGCATAAATACTGGTGTTTGTATGTCTCCATGTGGAGTATGTACTACACCTCTTCTAGCACCTGAGTTTTTATCAATATGTAATAGTTCATATGTTACTGCTGGTTTCATTAAGTTGCCTCCTATGTTATATATTTTTTATATGATATTGTTTAAAGCTAGTAAAACAAAGAAAATTAGTCTTATTTAATAAACATTGCATCTCCAAAACTAAAAAAACGATACTTATCTTTTACAGCTTCTTCATAAGCCTTCATAATAAAGTCTTTTCCTGCTAAAGCAGATACTAACATAACAAGAGTAGATTCTGGTAAATGAAAGTTGGTAATAAGGGCATCTAAACATTTAAATTTATAACCTGGATAAATAAAAATGCTAGTATCTCCTTCTGTTTCTTTTAGCATTCCTTGCTCATCACTAATAGATTCTAATACTCTACAAGAGGTAGTTCCTACTGCAATTACTCTTTTACCATTTTTCTTTGCATTGTTTATTTTTTCTACATCTTCTTGTTTAATATAATAGTGTTCTTTGTGCATGTCATGTTCTTCTATATTTTCTACTTTTACTGGTCTAAAAGTACCAATTCCAACATGTAAGGTTACATTTGCTATTTCTACTCCTTTTTCTTTAATTTTTTGAAGTAATTCTTCTGTAAAGTGTAAACCCGCTGTTGGTGCTGCACTTGAACCTTCATATTTAGCATATACTGTTTGATAACGGTCTTTGTCATTTAGTTTTTCATGAATGTATGGTGGTAAAGGCATTAACCCTATTTGATCTAAAATTTCATTGAAAATCCCTTCATATTCAAATTTTACTTTTCTATTTCCACCTTCCATAGTTTCTAATATTTCTGCTTTTAATAATCCATCACCAAAGCTTACTTTTGTTCCTTGTTTTAAACGTCTTCCGTGGTCTTACCATTACTTCCCAAATTTCTTCATTTTTACCACTTTTGCTTTTTTCTTTTCCTTCTATCCTATTTAAAAGTAAAAATTCAATAGCAATGCCTGTTTCTTCTTTTATTCCATATAATCTTGCTGGTATTACTTTGGTATTATTTCTTACTAAACAATCTCCTGGTTCTAAATAATCAATAATATCTTTAAAAATTTTATGGCTAATGGTTTTACTTTCTCTATCTAATACCATTAATCTTGAAGTATCTCTATCTTTGATTGGTACTTGTGCAATCAACTCTTCTGGTAAGTTATAATTAAACTCCGACAATTTCATTGTTTTATATCTCCTTATTTTACTAGTACTATATTGTTTCCTTATTAGTTATTATAATTAACTGTTTTCTTCCTTTACATACTCAAATACTTTCCCTATTCTACCAAACAAGCTACGAATTACTTCTATAATATTTTCTGGTTCATGAAAAGCATTTACTTGAGTGCTATAAGTAAAATTGGTTTCATTTGTTGGTTTATACTGGTATATTTCTGCTGGAAGTCCAATTTTTTTGCCATTATAACTAATATTTTGGTTCATATAATCTTCATACCATTTTTTTAGTCCTTCTAGTCTATCTTCTGTATAGCCATATTGTTTGTAATCATGTAAGTCTGGTATTTCATAGCCATATTCTTTACTATTTCTCTCTAATGTATGTAAAAATTCATGAATAAAAACTTCTTCTGGGAATGTATTAATTAAATAATGGTATTTGTATGCATAATTGTTTTCATCATCTGGCATACGAATATTAGAAAAACCTATTCCTAAATACTCCATTCCACCTAATCCTATCCAATCATTTACTAAAATGTTACTTCCTTTTTGTTTATCTGCCATACGAATAGCCACATAAATATGGTCATAATGTTTTTCTTGTACATAACTATTGATTAGTTCATATACATCACTTGCAGATACAAAGTAACCATTTTCTTCATCATAGGATAATGTTTGAATTGGCTCTAAAATGGTGTAGGTTTCATATTCTACTGTCATTTTATTTTGGCTCATTTGTGCAATAGAAGTCCTAAACCTTTGCAAATTTGTTTCAATATTGCTAATGTCTGCTTGTGTCATTTCTAATTTTACTTGTTCTTCTTTTCCATTTACTTTTACCTTAACATCAATATTTGGAAAAATAAAGCATGCCATTTTCCAGTTTTTATCTTTATTTGGTACTCCTGCTTCTATTTTAAAGTCTGAAAACCATGCTGTTCCTTTTGATTTTTCAGCATAGCCTCCAAGCCTAAAACCAATATCTGCCTGAGTTCTATTTTTAGAATTAAAATACATGGTAAGTTCTTGCCAATCTTGCGTACCAGATATGGTATGTGACCTTTCTGTTGTGCCACTTATACTAATATGTGCTCCACCTGATTTTGTATTTTCTTCGTTTTGTACATTTTTTACTTTTACCTTACAAGTTACTTTATAAGGAGTGTTTGGAATTAAAGAAACAGTTTGAGAAAATATGGCATCATGGTATTCTTTGTTTTCCATTTTATAACTATCCATTTTAGAGTATTTTTGATTACTGTCCCTTGTAAATTCTGTTTTTCCTACTTGAGTTACATGTTTTTCAAAGTCATTGTAATTATATTTGCTATATAAGTTTACAACAACTATGATAATAGCAATCATTATAATCCACCAAATTATTTTACCTATTATTGTGCCATTTTTTTTCATCTGTTTCCTCCATTCTTTTTTAAGAATTTGAAATCACTTCATTACATTTATGGCAAAGTGTTGGATGAGTTTTACTTTCTCCTACTGTTGTGTCGTATTTCCAACATCTTTCACATTTTGCACCTTCTGCGTTTTCTACTGTTACACGAATTTTATCTGCTGTATTTTCTTTTTCTATTTGTAAATTAGAAATAATAAATACTGTCATTAATAGTTCTTTGTTTTCTTTTAAGAAGGTATATTCTCTTTCGTTTGCGTATATAGTAACTTTTGCATTTAAAGAATGCCCTATTGTTTTATTTGCTCTTGCAAGCTCTAGTTCTTTTGAAACTTGTTCTTTTAAACTTAATATATGATTCCATTTTTCTTCTAGTTGTTTGTTTTCATATTCTGGTTTTACTTCTGGCCAATTTGATAACATAACACTTTCTACTTGTTCTTGTTTTGTATGTGGCATATGTTTCCAAATTTCTTCTACTGTGTAGCAAATCATTGGTGCTAGTAATTTTACCAATGCATTTAATATTGTATACATTGCAGTTTGTGCAGATTTTCTTTCTAAAGAATCTTTTTTAGATGTATATAATCTATCTTTAATAATGTCTAAATAGAAATTACTCATATCTGATACGCAGAATTGATTAATATCATGGTAAACAATATGGAAGTTAAAGTCTTCATAGTTTTTCGTACAGTTTTTTACTAATTGATTTAACTTTAGTAATGCCCATTTATCTATTTCTTGCATATCTTGATAGCTTACAGGATTTTCTGGATTATAATCTGCGGTGTTTCCTAAAATGTATCTTGCTGTATTTCTTATTTTTCTATAGCTTTCGCTAATTTGTTTTAAGATGTCTCTTGAAATACTAACATCTGATTTGAAATCAGAAGATAATACCCATAGTCTTAAAATATCTGCTCCATATTCTTTTATAATATCTTGGGGGCTAATTCCATTCCCTAATGATTTAGACATTTTTCTGCCTTCTTCATCGATTACCCAACCATGTGTTAAAATTGCTTTATATGGTGCTTTACCTGTTGCTGCAACAGAAGTTAAGATAGAAGATTGGAACCAACCTCTGTATTGGTCATGTCCTTCTAAGTATAGGTCTGCTGGTACATCTAGCCCTCTTTCTTTTAATACACCTTGGTGTGATGAACCTGAGTCAAACCAAACATCCATAATATCTGTTTCTTTTTTGAATTCATGGCAACCACATTTTTCACATGTTGCACCTTCTGGCATTAGTTCTTTTTCATCTAGTTCAAACCATGCATTAGAACCTTTTTGTCTAAATATTTGTTGTATTTTTTCAAAGCTTTCTTTGGTACCATATTCAGCGCCACATTCTTTACAATAGAAAATTGGAATTGGAACCCCCCAAGTACGTTGTCTTGAAATACACCAGTCGTTTCTATCTTTTACCATGCTTGAAATTCTTTCTTTTCCCCAGCTTGGTGTCCATTTTACTTTTTCAATTTCTTTTAAAGTTTTTTCTTTAAATCCCTCTACAGATGCAAACCATTGGTCTGTTGCTCTTATGATAATTGGATTTTTACATCTCCAACAATGTGGGTAAGAGTGACTAATTTTTTCAGTTGCTAGTAAATATCCATTTTCTTCTAACCAGTTTGTAATTACTTTATTAGATTCTTCACAAGATAATCCTGCAAATGGACCTGCCTTTTCTGTTTGGTAACCTTTTCCATCTACACATACAATAATATCTAAACCATTTTTTAAGCCACATAAATAGTCTTCTTTACCATAGCTTGGCGCAGTGTGAACAGCACCAGTACCTGTTCCAAGCTCTACTGCTACAGTATCTTCACTTCCAATTACTACTTTTGAGGTTCTATCCATAAATGGATGCTTGCATAAAATACCTGCTAGTTCTTCTCCTACAACTGTTTTTACTGTTTTATAGTCTGTAATTTTAGCATTTGCCATTACTTTATCTACAAGCTCTGTTGCCATTACTAGTTTTTCTGCTCCAGTATCTATGATGCTATATTCAAAATCTCCACCAATTGTAATACCTGTGTTTCCAGGTAATGTCCATGGTGTTGTAGTCCAAATAACAATTTTCGTATCATTATCTAATACACCTTTTCCTTCTACTACTGGAAATTTTACATAGATAGATACATTTTCTACATCTTTATATTCAATTTCTGCTTCTGCTAGGGCTGTTTCGCAGTCTGTACACCAATACACTGGTTTTAGTCCTTTATAAATATAGCCTTTTTGGTACATTCCTGCAAAAATGCCTATTTCGTTTGCTTCAAACTCTGGCATTAAGGTTTTGTATGGATGCTCCCAATCTCCAAGTACACCTAATCTTTTAAATCCTTCTGATTGTTTATCTACATATTGCAATGCAAAGTCACGACAAGTGTCTCTAAATTTTGGTATACTAATTTCTTCTCTATTAATTCCTAGAGCTTGAATTGCTTTTTTCTCTGTTGGAAGACCATGTGTGTCATACCCTGGAATATATACTGTTTTAAAACCTTGTAAGCTTTTAAAACGGTTTATAGTATCTTTTAAAACTTTGTTTAATGCATGTCCCATATGGATTTCTCCATTTGCATAGGGAGGTCCATCATGTAGTACATAAGTTTTATGACCTTCATTTTTCTTTAACATTTTTTCATATAAACCATTTTCGAAAAGAGCCTCTTGTACTTTTGGTTCATTTTCTGGTAAATTTCCTCTCATTGGGAATTCTGTACTTGGTAAATTTAATGTTTTACCATAATCTTGTTTTTCTTCTGACATTTTTATTTCCTCCTTATTTTTATTACAGTTATTTCTAAGTTTTAAATTAACTTAGTAAGAAAGGTGTGCATTGGCGAAAGTAGAGCTTTCGACACACATTTACAATAAAAAAGCCATTCCTCCTAATATGCTAGGACGAAATGGCTTTTTTTGATTCCGCGGTACCACCTAATTTAAAAGAATATTTATTTTTCCCATTTGCCCTATTTTTGTTAAGCATTTGTGGATTTATTTTCTTTTCTCTCATTCTCCTTTAACGCAGGATAATACGTTTTCTTTTACTATGATTTCGAAGAAACAGCTAAAAGGTGATAACAATATTGCCAAGTTTCTGCTAAACTTTCAGCTACTGCTTAGCTCTCTGTATAGATTTTTGCAAATATTGTGTTGTCCTTTATGTTTGCTTTTTATTTGAATTACATTTATATAGTTTACCACTTTTTATTTTACTTTTCAAGTGGTAAAATTAAGATTTTTAATCTTCCCACTCTAACTCATAGTCTGAAATTTGTACATAATCTCCATCTTTAATACCTAACTGCTTTAGCTTTTCATTAATACCTAATTCATTTAGTCTTCTATGGAAATAATGTAAAGATTCATTATCTTCTAAGTTAATAGTTCTCATTAATTTTTCTACTACTTGACCAGATACAATAAACATACCATTTTCTTTCGTTACACTAACGCCTTCTTGTTCTTTTAGAGTATATACCTTTTTAACTTCTTCTATTTCTATTAAATCTTCTTTTGGTAAAGTTTTTAATACTTCAGATACTCTAGCCATTAGTTCTTTTACGCCTTGCCCTGTTGCTGCAGAAATTTGATAAATCTCTAAGTCTTTTTCTTTAGCAAGTTTTTCTAACTCTTCATATAATGTTTTATCTTGCATACTATCTATTTTATTTGCTACAATAATTTGCTTTCTTTTACTTAATTTCTCACTATATTTTTTTAGTTCTTCATTAATAATTTCAAAGTCTTTTACAGGGTTTCTACCTTCTACACCAGACACATCAATTACATGTAGTAAAAGTCTTGTTCTTTCAATATGGCGCAAAAATTGAATACCAAGTCCAATTCCTTGGCTAGCTCCTTCAATGATTCCTGGAATATCTGCCATAACAAAGCTATCACCGTATTCTCCTTTTACTACACCTAAAT
>CAMSEM010000006.1 GCA_947057505.1 uncultured Clostridium sp.
AACTTCATCATTGTTGATTTTCCTGCACCATTAGACCCAATTAATGCAATCTTCTTTTTAAATACAAAATTCTATATTACAACGAAATACGAGTGCTAAGGTTTGATACTTTCTAATTATTCATAACTTGTTGGTCAAATTTCTTGACATTACCATTATTTAAGAATACAATATAAATTGTATAAAATTTTTAAAAAGCAAGGCCAAAGTTGCCTTGGCTGTGTCGATTGCGAAGTAATCGTGTACAACATGGCTAAGTTTCCTTAGGCCGTGAGGTTGCAAAGCAACCTGCACATGTGGCAAAGCCACTTTTGTTCTAAAATAAAAAAGGAGGAAAAAACTGCACATGAAAGATTTAATCGAAATTAGATGGCATGGTAGAGGTGGTCAAGGTGCAAAAACAGCATCATTATTATTAGCAGATGCTGCATTTAACACGGGAAAGTACATTCAAGGTTTTCCAGAATATGGACCTGAAAGAATGGGAGCCCCTATTACTGCTTATAACCGTATTAGTAATACACCAATCAATATCCATAGTAATATTTACGAGCCAGACTATGTAGTAGTAGTAGATGACACATTACTTGAATCTGTTGATGTAACAGCTGGTTTAAAACAAGAAGGAGCCATTATTATTAATACAACCAAAGAAAAAGATCAGATTCAAAAATTATTACCACAATACCAAGGGAATATTTATACCATTGATGCTAGAAAAGTCTCAATGGAAACACTTGGAAAATATTTTCCAAACACACCAATGCTTGCAGCAATTGTAAAAGTCTCTGGAATTATGGAAGATAGCGAATTTTTAGAAGATATGAAAGGATCATTTGCCCATAAATTTGCTAAAAAACCAGAAGTAATAGAAGGAAACATGAAAGCACTAGAACTTGCTTTAAAAGAAATTAAAAAAATAAAATAAAAAATATTTTGTCCAAAAACAAAACAAAATGTGGGATAAAAAGCTTAATTAGCATACATAGATGCGTCCCTTAGTTACCCTAAATAGGGTGACTGACCACCGTCCCCAGAAAGGAGAAAAGTATGATTGATAAAAATACACCAGCATGTGATATGACCATTGGTGGTAATATTTATGAGGCTGGTAATGCAAGAGAATTTAAAACAGGTGATTGGAGAAGTATTAAACCTAAATATATAAGTGAAAAATGTACACAATGTGGTTTATGTTTTCCAGTTTGCCCAGAAGATGCTATTCCTGTAAACAAAGAAGGAAAGCGTGAAGATTTTAATTTCGATATGTGTAAAGGATGTGGCGTATGTGCAAAAGTATGTCCATTTCATGCTATCGAGATGGTTAACGAAGGCTAAATTGGAAAAAATAATTGCTATCTGGCTTCGTTAGACTACGATATAAAATCAAATCGATGTACATAAGTACACATCATTGATTTTAATCTTGTCTGCCTTGCCATATAACAATTCTTTTTCCAATTAGAATTAAAATATGAAATGAAAGGAATAAGAAAAATGGGAATAAGAGAAAGATTAAGTGGAAATGAAGCTGCTGCTATTGCAATGAAACAAATTAATCCAGATGTTGTTGCAGCATTTCCTATTACACCTTCTACAGAAATACCTCAATATTTTTCTACTTTTGTTAATAATGGTCAAGTAGATACTGAGTTTGTTGCAGTAGAAAGTGAACACAGTGCTATGAGTGCTTGTGTTGGAGCAGAAGCAGCTGGAGCTAGAGCAATGACTGCTACTTCTGCCAATGGATTATCTTACATGTGGGAGATGATTTATATTGCTTCTAGTTTAAGACTTCCAATTGTCATGAGTTTAGTAAACCGTGCAGTTTCGGGACCTTTAAATATACATAACGACCATTCTGATGCAATGGGCGTTCGTGATAGTGGTTGGATTATGCTATTTTCAGAAAACAACCAAGAAGCATATGATAATTTAATTATGGCTCACCGTATAGCAGAACATAAAGATGTTCTATTACCTTTAATGGTTTGCCAAGATGGATTTATCACATCACACTCAATTGAAAATATAGAATTAATAGAAGATGAAAAAGTAAAACAGTTTGTAGGTTCTTACCATCCAGAGCATTACTTACTAAACGACAAAGAACCAATTGCAATAGGACCATTAGATGTACAAACTTATTTATTTGAGCATAAATATCAACAAGCCGAAGCTATGAGAAATGCTAAAAAAGTAATTGCAGAAGTATCTGCAGACTTCGAAAAAATGACAGGTAGAAAATATTCTTTCTTTGAAGAATACAAAATGGAAGATGCTGAAATTGCAGTTGTATGTATGAACTCAACAGCAGGTACCACAAAAGCAGTAGTAGACGAACTACGTAGCCAAGGAATTAAAGCAGGTATGGTTAAAATTCGTATGTTTAGACCATTCCCAGCAGAGGAATTAGCAAAGGCATTAGGAAACCTAAAAGCATTAGCCGTTATGGACAAAGCAGATTCTTTAAACGGAGCAGGAGGAGCCCTATTTGAAGATGTAGTATCAGGTATGTATGTAGCTAAAAAACAAGTACCAACTGTAAGCTATGTATATGGTATAGGTGGTAGAGATACAACTACTAAAGATATCCATGAAGTATATAATTATTTGCAAGATGTTGCAAATACAGGAGAGATAGATAATCCATATCGTTATGTGGGAGTTAGAAAATAATGTCACAAAAAAACATCCCTAAAATGACAAAATTGAAAGGAGAAAATAAAATGGCATATAATTTAAAAGAAGTAATGGCAAATAAGCCATCTAGATTTACCAGTGGGCATAGAATGTGTGCTGGTTGTGGTGCTCCACCAGTTGCCAGAATGATTTTAAGAGCATTAAAACCAGAAGACCATGCAGTTATAAGTTGTGCTACTGGTTGTATGGAGGTTTCAAGCTTTATTTACCCATATACAGCTTGGACAGATTCATTTGTTCATACTGCCTTTGAAAATGCTGCTTCTACTTGTAGTGGTGCTGAAGCTGCTTACAAAGCTATGAAAAGACAAGGAAAATTACCAGAAGATAAAAATACAAAATTTATTACTTTTGGTGGTGATGGTGGTACTTATGATATAGGTATTCAAGCACTTTCAGGTGCTATGGAAAGAGGACATGACATGGTATATGTGTGTTATGATAATGGTGCTTACATGAACACAGGGATTCAACGTTCTTCTGCAACACCTAAATTTGCAGATACTACAACATCACCTGCAGGAACTGTTATACCAGGCAAAATGCAATCAAGAAAAGACTTAACAGAAATTATGGCTTCACATCATTTACCATATGTGGCACAAACTATTGCTTATATGAACTTTAAAGATTTATATGAAAAAGCAGAAAAGGCAATTTATACAGAAGGAGCATGTTTCTTAAATGTATTATCACCATGCCCTAGAGGTTGGGGATATCCAACAGATGAACTAATGCAAATTAATAAATTAGCAGTTGAAACTTGCTATTGGCCTTTATATGAAATAGTAGATGGTAAATATAAAATCACCTATAAACCAGCTAAAAAATTACCAATAGAGGAATTTTTAAGACCACAAAAAAGATTTAAACACATGTTTAAACCAGGGAATGAATGGATGATAGAAGAATTCCAAAAAGAAGTAGATAAACGTTGGAATGAACTGTTAGCTTTAGAAGAAATGAGCAATAAAGAATAAGAAAAAATACTCAATAGAATAAACACAAAATAGTGCTTTTCTATTGAGTATTTTTTACTTATTAATCTATTTGCTTGTTTTTTTATAAATTATGTAGTATATTTTTCATACACAGTATCAACAAATTTGTCAATTTACACAATAAAAATTTTTTAAAGTTCTAGGAAAGGAAGTAAAAACCATGCAAAACATAGAACAAATAGCAAAACTCATACAGCAAAATGGAGGCAAACTCTATCTAGTAGGTGGAGCTATTCGAGATGAAATGATGGGAATTATCCCAGCTGATAAAGATTACTGCGTAACAGGGCTTAGTAAAGATAAATTTCAAAACATATTTCCAGAGGCAAAAATACAAGGAAAAGATTTTCCAGTATTTATTTTAAATGGTCAAGAATTTGCGCTAGCAAGAAAAGAAAGAAAAATGGGGCTAGGGCACAAAGCATTTGATTTTTTAGCAGATGAAACCATTACCATTGAGGAAGACTTAGCAAGAAGAGATATTACCATTAATAGCATGGCACAAGATGTACTAACGAAAGAAATCATAGACCCATTTGGAGGCGTACAAGATATAAAAAAGAAAATAATAAGAAAATCAACAAATGCCTTTGGAGAAGATCCTTTAAGAGCTTACCGAGTAGCTAGGTTTGCAGCTACTTTGCAATTTACAGTAGAGCTAGAGACTTTAAAAACAATGGAACAGCTAAAAGAAGAACTAACAAGCCTATCAAAAGAAAGAGTATTTGCAGAATTCCAAAAAGCACTAGCTAGCAACAAACCATCCTACTTTTTTGATGCCTTAAGAAAAGCCAATCTATTAGAAGTGCACTTCGAAGAAATTGCAAATCTAATAGGAAAAAGTCAGCCTGAAAAATATCACCCAGAAGGAGATAGCTATAACCATACAATGATAGTAGTAGATAAAAGTATTAGGCTAACCCAAAGCCTACCAATTCGTTTTAGCTGCTTAGCACATGATTTTGGAAAAGGGCAAACACCAAAAGAAATATTACCACATCATTATGGTCATGATGAAAAAGGTGTAGAGCTAGTAGGAAAGATAACAAATAGAATAGGCTTGCCAAATGAATGGAAAAAATGTGCGAAAATGGCATGTAAATGGCATATGAAAGCAGGAATTTTTGAGCAAATGACGCCAAGTAAACAAGTAGAAATGATAGAGCAGGTATCTAAAACAATGCTAGGACTAGAAGGTCTGCAAATTGTAGTTGCTTGTGACAAAAATAGACCAGAGGAAGATTTAGAAAAAACTTTCTCTTCTATTACATTTACAAAATTAGGAGAAAAATGTTTAAAACAAATAAATGGAGAAACAATAAAGAAAGAATATCCTAATTTAATAGGAGAAAAACTAGGAGAAAAATTGCATGAAGAACGTGTAAAATGGATAAAATCAATTGACAAAAACTAGACTTTTGGATATGATCTTACTAAGAAAAATTTTATTTATGATTATTAGTAACAAAAGGAAAAATATATAGTGGAGGAAAAACTCAAATGAAAAATTGGTACCAAAATGAAAAAGGCTCTATGGCGGTTTATGCAGTAGTTATGCTACTTAGCTTTCTTATTATTCTATCTGGCTTGTTTTTAGCTACATCATCAGTAAGAAAAAATCAGCTAAAAACACTACCAAAAATAAAACAAGCCTATGAAAAAATATTAGAAGAAAAGCAAGAAATTATAGAAAAAAGAAGATTTGTAATTTATACTAGAAGTGAAAGGTATGGAGAAATTATTAGGAGTGATAGCGATAGCTCTAATACAACAATCCAAATATATACAGATAAAAACTGTACTAATTTACTAAAAGAAATAACCTATAATGGGAGTTATCTATGGCAAGATGAAATACCACCAAAAGGTAAGTATTATGTTAAAATAATAGAGATACCAGTTGGATATAACTTTCCAGAAACTGAAACTTTAGAATTTGAAATATTAAATTTGCAAAGAGAAGTGTGGAATATTAATTTGAATCAACAGGCTTGGCTCCCAGATGAAACAAATCGTCCATTTCCAGGATTAAGGGTTTTTATAAATCCTGAATTACAACAGCCAGATAAACTACAACTACAAATCCTTCGAAGTGATGGAGTAAGTTCAACACTAGAACTCGTAAACTCAGAAGGCATGTATACTACACCATATGATTTTTCAGGAAATTATACATGGGAATTTGAAGTTCTAAATTTGAGTGAAGAATATGTGTTAATACCTTATAAGATAAAAAATTTTAATGGTAAAGAAGTTAATTATTGTGAATTAATAATAAGTCCCACAGAGACAACTAAATTAAGGAACTTCTTAGTAGCATGGGATGATATAGGCTATACAGCAAAAAGACCAGATAAAGTGGATGTTAAGATCAGTTATAAAGATGGTACAGAGCAGGTAATAGAGCTTAGTGAAAAAAATAATTGGAGGAATAGCTTAGAAATAATTAAAGAAATTAATCAAGTAAGCTTAAGTGGTAACTATGAAAATTACACAACTGACATAAAACTTGAAAAAGTGACATATGTAATTACCATGAAGAGAAATGAAGAGGTGCCACCAGATAATCCAGATCCAGATAATCCGCCACCACCAGCCTAAAACAAGCTAAAAATTAAATTATCATACTTAGGCAAACTAGCAAAACTAGTCAAACTTGCACTACCTTAAAAGGGTAAATGTAAAATTTGGCTAGTTATTTTTATGTTCTATAGTTATTACTTATCATGTAATCATAAGGCTAAATTATATCTCTAAATAAATTTATATAGCTACTATGTCAAGTTTTATACTTGAAGCAATTGTCGAAAAATGCCACAATTATATACCAAAAAAGTATTGACTCCATATTTAGATATTAGTCTAATTGAACTTAGAAAGGCAATAAAAGAGTACGAAACAAACAAGCAAAATGAAATGTTAAAATGGATGCTCTTTTTAAACAATCCTGAAACAGAGGAAGTTCAAAAGATTATGGAGGAAAATCAAGATATCAAAGAAGCAAAAGAAGAGCTAGATAGAATAAGCCAAGACGATATTTTGCAAAGAATGGCATTAAAAGCAGAATTAGAAAGAATGGATTATGAGCAAAGAATGTATGAAGCAACAAAAGATGGAAGAGCAGAAGGAAAAGCTGAGGGCGAGAAAATTGGAGAAAAACGAGCTAAATTAGAAACTGCAAGAAAATTACTACAAAAAGAAATACCAATAGAAATAATTATAGAAACAACAGGACTAACCAAAGAAGAAATACTAAATTAGATAAAATAGAAAAGCATTATTTAGACAAGATGTGGTAAATGGATAAACTAAGTAATAAAACAAAAAATATATAAGTTATATGAAATAAAATAAACATAAGGCAAGCACCCAATAAAAGAGAGCTTGCCTCTATTACAACGTTTTATGCTGAATAATTACCAACGAAATTTATTTTTTAAACTCAAAACATTGATTTTTTACTATTTTTCATATATAATACAAACGTTAAATATTGCATTTTTAAATAAAAAATCAAAATAAATAATCATCCAAATTTAAGGAGGAACAAACATGGGAGAAGTTATTGTTGTTACATCAGGAAAAGGTGGAGTAGGAAAAACAACTACAACAGCCAATGTAGGCTCTGCTTTAGCCTTAAGAGGAAAAAAAGTGGTACTAATTGATACCGACATTGGATTAAGAAACCTTGATGTTGTAATGGGGCTAGAAAATAGAATTGTATATGACATTGTAGATGTAGTAGAAGAAAAATGTAAATTAAGACAAGCCCTTATTAAAGACAAGCGTTTTGAAGAACTATTTTTACTTCCAGCAGCGCAAACAAGAGATAAAAGTGCAGTAAATGAAGAACAAATGAAAGAATTAGTAGAAAAACTAAAAGAAGAGTTCGACTACATATTAATAGATTGTCCAGCAGGTATTGAGCAAGGGTTTAAAAATGCAATTGCTGGTGCAAATAGAGCAATTGTAGTTACCACAGCAGAAATTTCTGCTATTCGTGATGCCGACAGAATTATTGGACTTTTAGAAGCATCAGAAATAAAAAATCCAGAACTTGTTATTAACCGTTTAAGACCAAACATGGTAAGAAAAGGTGAAATGATGGATGTAGATGATATTGTTGACCTACTATCTATTGACTTAATTGGTGTTGTGCCAGATGACGAGTTTATTATTACACAAACTAACAAAGGAGAACCAGTAGTAACAAATCACAAAGCACCATCTGGAAAAGCTTATACAGAAATCGCTAGCAGAATTCTAGGAGAAAATATAGAAATTACAATTCCAGGAGAAAACAAAGGGTTTTTTACTAAATTAAAGCAATTTTTTAAAAGAAAATAACTACTATTGGAGGTAAAATATGTTTGAAAACATTATGAATTTCTTTAAAAAACTTAGTAAGAAAGAAAAAACAAAGGATAGTTCTAATGCTGCTAAAGAAAGATTACACTTAGTTCTAATGCAAGATAGAGCAAACGTATCAGCAGACTTTTTGGAATTGATGAGACAAGAAATTATTGAGGTAATAAAAAAATACATTGATATTGATGAAAAAGCAATTGATGTAAAGTTAACCAATAAAACAAATGAAGATGGAACAGTAGGAGCACCAGCCCTATATGCTAATATTCCTATTGTTACAATAAAAAATGAAGCTAGAAAAGTAACTGTGGAAAAAGAACAAAAAACACAAAAGGAAAAAAACGATTCTACACAACAAGAAGTTACAAGTAAGGAAGAAGAAAAGGCTTCAAATAAAGAGCAAGAAAATGCCAAAGTAAACAAAGAACAAAATAACACCCAAGAGAAAGAACAAAAAGAAAAACAAGAAGATAGTAAAATACAAAATAAAGAACAAATAGAGGCGAAGGAAAATAATCAAACAACAGTAGAAGAACAAAGAAAAGAAGAAACAGCAAATGAAGCAAAACAAAAAGAAACAATAAAAAAAGAACAAGAACATACCGAAAAACAAGCAAAAGAAGAAGCAAAATAATAAGTAAAGAGGTTTCGGGATGAATAAAAAAATATTAAAAAGTATTGAGTGGGGAATATTAGTATGTACCATATTGCTAATGGCAATTGGATTAGTGGCACTATTTTCTTCCACTCAAAATTCAGATTATGACGAATTTAAAAAGCAAGTTATGTGGCTAGGTATTAGTATACCTATTATTATCATTGTCATTTGTATTGATTATGAATTTTTTGCTAAAATTTCGCCAGTTATTTATGGAATAAGCTTGCTAATGTTAATTGGGGTGCTATTTACAGAGCCAATTAATGGTGCTACTAGCTGGTTTAGTATAGGCCCATTTACTTTGCAGCCATCAGAATTTGCCAAAATTGCAATTGTGCTATTTTTAGCAAGTGTTTTAGTAAAATTACAAGCAAAAGGTAGAGAAGAAATTAATCGCATATGGAAATTAGGTATTGCCATTTTTACAGTCGCTGTGCCAGTACTATTTATTATAAAACAACCAGATTATGGAACTGCACTTGCTTTTTTATCAGCTTTAATTTTTATCTTATTTACAGCAGGAATCAAAAAAAGGTATATTATCATATCTGCTCTAATTGTAATTATTATGGTACCTGTAGCATACTTTTTTATTTTGCCAGAACACGCCAAAACTAGAATTGATGTATACTTAAACCCAGACTTAGACCCAAGGGGCTCTCGGATACAATATTATTCAATCAAAACTAGCAATTGGTTCAGGAGAAGCTTTAGGAATGGGATTATTTAAAGGAAACCAAACACAACTTGGTTATTTGTACCCAAAAACAACAGACTTTATCTTTGCAGTAATTGGAGAAGAAATGGGATTTATTGTTGCAGGAGCAGTAATATTACTGTATATAGTATTAATTACAAAAGCTGTTCATGTAGCCAAAACTGCTAAAAATGATTTAGGTTCCTACATAGCAATGGGAATTGCAGGTATTTTCTTTTTTCATATGATAGAAAATATAGGAATGACAATGGGATTGCTTCCAATTACAGGAATACCACTACCATTTGTTAGCTATGGTGGTAGTTCACTTCTAACCAATTTAATACTAATAGCCATCTTATTAAACATTAGTGGACGCAGAAAAAAGGCTCTCTTTGTAGAATAGCAGATTGGTGTTACTAAATACCATAAAACTACTATCCTTTTGTAGTCAATACAAGCTCCAAGGAGTATTTGTCAAACAGGACAAATAGAATGTAGGGTGTTATTTTATAGAAAATGTGTTGGTATTCACAAGACTATGACTTTTTAAGCTTAGTATGAATAAAAAAGATAATAGTTTGGTAAGAGAGTAAAGACATGTTAAGGAGAGATTAAAAATGCACTTACACGAACTAAAAATAGGAAATGTAACCTTAAAAAACAATATCTTATTAGCTCCAATGGCAGGTATTACCAACCTGCCATTTCGCAAAATATGCCAAAAATTTGAGCCAGGACTAGTATATACAGAAATGGTTAGCAGTAAAGGGCTTTTTTATCATGATGAAAAAACAAAACAATTATTAAATATGCAAAATGAAAAAAGACCAATTGCTGTTCAAATTTTTGGAAGCGATGTAGAAGCTATGAGTGTTGCAGCAAAAGAAGTAAGCCAAATAGCAGATATTGTAGATATTAATATGGGATGCCCAGCACCAAAGGTAGTAAAAAATGGAGATGGTAGCAAACTAATGCTAAACTTAGAGCTAGCAGGAGATATCATAGAGGCAGTAGTAAAGGCATCAACTGTTCCAGTAACCGTAAAAATGAGAAAAGGCTGGGATAAAGAACATATAGTTGTGGTAGAACTTGCTAAAATTGCACAAGAAAAAGGCGCATCAGCAATTACCATTCATGGAAGAACCAGGGAAGAATTCTATTTAGGTACAGCAGACTGGGAAATTATTAAGCAAGTAAAACAAGCCGTTTCCATTCCTATTATTGGCAATGGAGATATTAAAAATGCGCAAGATGCTAAAAATATGCTAGATCAAACAAATACAGATGGTATTATGATAGGAAGAGGTAGCATGGGAAATCCTTGGATTTTTAGAGAAATAAAAGAGTATCTAGAAGAAAAAGAAATTACACCAATTACCAATAAAGAAAAACTACAAATCATATTAGAACATATTAATTTACAAGTAGAATTCTTAGGAGAAAATACTGGAATTAAAGAAATGAGAAAGCATTTAGTCTATTACTTAAAAAACTTACCAAATGCTGCAAGTATTAGGCAAAAAGTAAATCAAATAGAAACTAAACAAGAATTAGAAGCGTGTATTATTGAATACTTTAAAAATTTGTGAATATAAATAAAAAAGAATAGCTGTTGCTATTCTTTTTTTCTTAGAAATTATAATTAGAAATATATATATTCCTAATTCTATAGTACTAATAAAAAAGAAAGGAGAAATCATATGCAGAGTAAAAAGAATGCAAATGTACAAAAGAAAGCTATTTTAGCAATAATAGGAATTATTGTTTTAATGGTAATAGTTTTATTAATTTACTTTTTTTCAAAAAATGTTAATAAAAATTTGAATTTAGGAAATAATTTAAGTAACAAAACAAATCAAGAAATTGAAGAATATATTTTAAATATTAGCTCTTATGAAGCAAAAATAGAGGTAACTGTAGAAAATAACAAAAATCGTACAGCCTATAAAATGAAGCAAAGCTATATTAGTCCTAATATAGAAAAACAGATTGTGCAAGAACCAAGCAATATACAAGGACTAGAAACTACTTATGATGGCAATAAGCTTACTATTCATAATACAAAATTAAATCTAACTACAGTTTATGAAAATTATCCATATATTACTAACCACTATTTATGGCTAAACTCGTTTATAGAAGACTATCAAAAAACACAAAATCATAAGCTATATGAAGAAGCAGGTCAAGTAATTATGGAAGTAACATTAGATAGCCAAAATCCATATGCCTCATCTAAAAAATTATTTATTGATAAGCAAGCAGGTAAAATTATAAAATTAGTAGTACAAGATAAGAACCAAAAAAATCTAGTTTACATATTATATAATGAGATAAAAATAAATAGTTTAAAAAAGGAGGAGGTATTAGCCTTTCAATTAAAAGAGCTTTCTAGCATGCAATATTAATGAAAAAGAATATCTGCTTCTTAAGACTATTTTTTTGCTAATCCTTAAAATATATCAAAATAAAAAAGGCAAATATTAGGAGTGAAGAAAAATGGTAATAAAAAGAGGAGATATGTTTTATGCAGATTTAAGTCCAGTTGTGGGCTCGGAACAAGGTGGCGTAAGACCAGTGCTCATTATTCAAAATGATATTGGAAACAAACATAGCCCAACTGTAATTGCTGCTGCAATTACTTCTCAAATGGGAAAAGCAAAACTGCCAACACATATTGAAATAGAACCCAACCAGAGTGGACTTAAATCTGAATCAGTAATATTAACAGAACAAATAAGAACAATAGATAAAAGTAGATTAAAAGAGAAAATAGGTCATATTGATGACGAAAGTATTATGTCGCAAATTAACAATGCATTAGGTGTTAGCTTTGGTATTGGAGTAGACTAAGAAAAAAGAGGATAAGATGAAGTTACTTTTTTAGTAATTTCATCTTATTCCTTATTGTACACAGAAAAAATACTAGATTTTTCTGTGTACAACAAGGTTAGGTTACCTTGGGCTGTGCAGTTTACAAAGCAAACTTGCACAAGTGTGAGTCGAAAGCTTTACTCTTGCTATTCTTATTCATACTTCAAAATAATACCTAAAAATTACCAGCCAAATTTTCAAAAAATATTGCAAAACCATCTTTCAAAATAAGATAATAAGTGATATAATAAACATGGAACATAAGATGAAAAGGAGAAAATAATTTCGTGAATCAAATATTAGTAACTGAAAAACTATATATAACACCTGAAATTAAAAGAAAAAAAATTCTTTATAAAGTAGAGTTTTTTTTATCTGTTTTTTTAATATGCCTTTTATTCTCTTATTATATCTATGCAGAATACGATAGAAATAAAAGTGAACAAGTATCTAGAGAAATTTTAGCACAGTTAAAATATCAAGAAGATGATACTGTAAAAAAAGTAGAAGAAGATGTTATTGTAGTTGTTTTAGATAAACAAGAAGAAAAACAACACTTAACAGTAGAAAACCAAACAAAAATAGATACTGCAACTTATACCTCAACAGATGGAGTAACCTATACAACAGAAGCAATTTTGAAAATACCAAGTATTGGAATTGAATACCCTGTTCTTTCAGAAACCTCACCAGACCTACTATTTGTTTCTATTAACAAGTATTGGGGTCCAAGACCAAATGAAATAGGAAACTACTGCATTGTAGGGCACTATTATGAAAGTGGAAAAATGTTTGGTTACTTACATAAATTAAAAAATGGAGATATAGCAGAATTAACAGACCTTTTTGGAAGAAAGGTTAAATATCAAGTATATAATAAATATATTGTGCAACCTACAGATACAAAATGTACTAGCCAATTGACAAATGGAAAAAGAGAACTTACTTTAATTACCTGCACCAACCATGGTAAACAAAGACTAGTTGTAAAATTAAGAGAAGTACAGTAAAAAATCCAGCTCTAAGCTGGATTTTTTACTGTATAGGAAATTGTTTACGAACAACTTTCTTGTTATGCAAAACTGCTATTTCAAACTTTTTTATTTGCTTTTATAAAATCATTTATTAAAATTTTTTTCGATTTTTTCCAGACTCAAGTGTGCCGAGAATCTCAACAAAATAAGGTTGCATACTCATACAAATCTCTCCTTATAAATATATGAAAATAAATTATGCAAACAATATAACAATTATTATATAATGTCAAATGAAAAAATAAAAAATCATTGAATTTAAAAATAGAGTGATATATAATAAATAAAAAAGTAGGAGGTAGGTACAATGTATAGAGGAAAAGACAAAATAGAATATGCTATTTATTATGCAACAAAAGCACATAAAGGACAAAAGAGAAAAGTAGAAGATATGGATATGATTTTTCATCCTTATACTGTAGGAATGAATCTACAAAGAAATGGTTGTGAAGAAAACATAGTGGCAGCAGGAATATTGCATGATGTTGTAGAAGATACTCCACATACTTTTGAAGACATAGAAAAGGAATTTGGAAAAGAAGTTATGAACTATATATATGATGCATCAGAGCCAGACAAATCATTAGAATGGGAAGAAAGAAAAAAACATACTATTGAACACATAAAAAATGCTCCACTTGGTTCAAAGTTTATTGTTGCTTGTGATAAAATAAGTAATTTAGAAGACTTAGCAGATTGCATAGAATTATATGGAGAAGAAAAAGCTTGGAGTTCTTTAAAAAGAGGAAAAGATAAACAAAAATGGTATTATACCAATATATATGAAAGCTGTATACAAGGAGTAGATGAAACACATCCTATCTTTGTAAGATTCAAACAAATATTACAAAAGTTATTTGATTATTAAATCTTCAAATAAATGCTGGTTATAAAAATAAAAAAACATAGCAAGCATCAAATACTTACATTATATTTATAAAATTAAGAAAACTTTAATACAAATTTTTAAAATGCAATGATATAATAATAATAAGTTGAAAAATAAAAGGTGAATAAAAAATGGAGCAAAAAACGAAAAAAGAACTTATTAAACTATTTTGGATTTTTGTAGTAGCCAGTATGATTGGATGCTTACTAGAAACCATTTACTGTATTATACAAGAAGGGCAATTTAAAGTTAGGCAAGGGCTTATTTATGGTCCATTTATTCCAGTGTATGGGGTAGGAGCCATCATATTTTATATACTTGTTCCTAAAATTACAGGAGCAACGGTAGATAATACAAAACAAATTAGTTGTATTAAAATATTTATATATACCATGCTTTTAGGGGGGCTTATAGAATATATATTTTCGTATGCACAAGAATGTATATTTGGTACAGTTTCGTGGGAGTATGGCAATATGCCATTTAACCTAAATGGTAGAACAGAACTTATGTATTGCTTAATGTGGGGATTGGGAGGAATTCTATTTATTAAATGGCTATACCCATATACCAAAAAATTAGATGAAATTGACTATATGAACAAAAATGTACAAATTGCAACATGGATATTTGTTATATTTATGATTTTTAATATTATTATTTCTATTTTAGCAGGTTGTAGACAATATGAAAGAACACAAAATATACAAGCCGAAACAAAATTAGAAAGATTTTTAGATAAACACTATCCAGATAAAATTATGGATGTTATTTTCTCAAACAAACAAAACAAAGAAGATTTAAAAAGAGAAAAAAAGCCAAATTTATTGGAAAAACATTTGCAGCAAAAAGAAGCTATGTAAAAAGGTTATAGGGAAAACCAAAATTGAAAACCTAAATAAATAAGAGAAGAAGAGAAAAAATGAAACTAAATATTGTTATGGTAGAGCCAGAAATACCACAAAATACAGGAAATATTGCGAGAACTTGTGCAGCAATTGGAGCAAAACTGCATTTAGTAAAGCCATTAGGATTTGAAATTTCAGATAAATACTTAAAAAGAGCAGGATTAGACTATTGGGATAAGCTAGAAATGGAAATGCACAATTCATTAGAAGAATTTTTAGAAAAATATTCGCCAGAAGAAAACGATATGTATTTTTCTACAACCAAAGGAAAAAAGTGCTATTCAGATGTAGATTATAACAAATCACAAGAAGTATTCTTACTTTTTGGAAAAGAAACCAAAGGCTTGCCAGAAGACTTATTACAAAAATATATAAAACAAACAATTCGTATTCCTATGAGAGAACACTTACGCTCTTTAAATTTATCTAACTCGGTAGCAATTGTAGCTTATGAGGTCTTTAGACAAGTAGGGTTTGATAAGCTAGAGCAAATTAGTGGATATTTTGATTAATGAAATGCTACTTAGAAAAATTTAAAACTATAAAAATATTTATTCAACAATATTAATTTTTATAAATTTGTTAGTCATAGTAGTAAATATTTAGAGTTGATTAAAAAACAAATGTTGACATTTTGGTAGAACGATACTATAATAGATACAATATTTTTATTATATAAATCCTTTATGATACCTATTTGATTAGAATAGGTTTACTTATATAAGAATTAAACAAACTCGCAATCGAGAAGGGAGAAAAAACAAATGAAGATTTATCGGAAAATAATCATTGCTTTAGCTATCATTTTAGGCATTTTCACTACTAATTTTATACTTCATGGTCCAGCTCCACAAGAGGCATTTAACGATCCTGTTACTGAAGAAGATTATGAGTTCCTAAAAGAAAATGCTCTGGAAGTTGCTAGAACATTGGATAAGAGTGCTGTAAATGACGAAACTTTGGAGGCTGAAATTGACTTTTATGCAGATGAGCTGGTTATTAAAGTAGTATCAACGAGAGCACAGCTTATATCGAAAATTCCAATTTCAAACCATTTATTAAAAGGTGAGAATGGAACAATTCAATTTCAAGGAACACTTGAATTTGGAAATGTAGAATATGTAAAAGTATCCAAATTATTTCCTGCAGGATTCTATATTGGATTGGCGATTTTTGGTGGTGCATCTATAGCAGGAGCTATCTATATGGTTTTCTTTCAATTTTGGATTCTACTAAAGCAATGCGTATGGTGGACTATTAAATAATTAAATTTTCTAACCAAAAAACAGTCAAAGTCTTAAAAAACTTTGACTGTTTTTGCAAGTAAGGGAGTTATTATAGAACCAAAAATCTCATAGAAAAAATGCCAAAATACTGTACTTTTTAGTGATTTTGTGGTATAATAATATTGTGGTGGGTAAATAAAAATAGCCACAAATCCACTAAGGAGGATTAAAAAATGTTAAATGAAGAAGTATTTAATTTTAATATAGAAAATATTCAAAATGACTTAGCAATTGAAGGAATGCAAATTAATCAAAACGATATCGAAATGTTTAAAATGTTTGCTAACGAAGAAATAGCAATGCCAGAGTTAATTCAAATGATTAAGGAACAACCAATAAAATAAAAGAATATATTTTCATAAAAATAGAGCTAATAACTTATAGTTAATTAGCCCTATTTTTGTATGTGAATTTTAACCAATTTTCTACTATTCTCAGAAATTGGTTAGTCTTTAAGTAGTTTTTTATTAGTTTCCGTTAATATTTCCATTTGAGAAATTGCAATTTTGTTTAATCTAACTAATCTTTCAGATTGTTTTATACCATCATTTATATATATTGAATTTACATTCTCTAAATTAGCTAAACAAATTAGCTCATTAATATTTGCATAATCTCTTATATTTCCTTGTCTTTTAGGATTTTTATCTCTCCATTGTTTGGCAGTTATTCCAAATAATGCCATGTTTAAAACATCAGCCTCTTCTGCATATACTATGCTAGTTTCATATTTAGTAAGTTCTTTAGGAATTAGATTTTTCTTTATTGCATCAGTATGAATTTTATAATTTATTTTTGATAATTCTCTTTTTGCATCCCAACCTAGTTGCTTTTGTTCTTCTGCTTTTAACCTTTCAAATTCTTTTATTAAGAGTAATTTGAATTTTGGACTTATCCACATACCAAATTCAAAAGCAATATCTTTGTGGGCATAAGTGCCACCATATCGACCTGTTTTTGCAACAATTCCTATACTATTTGTTTTATTAACCCATTCTTTAACACTTATTTTATAACTATTTAATCCAGCTTGACTTTTAATTATGGCGAATTCGCCATAATTAAAAGTAGGATTGTGCAATTCTTCCCAAATTCCTAAAAATTCTATAGTGTTTCTATTCCTTAACCAATCTGAAATAAAGAAATCTCCATCTTTTGATTTCAACATATCTGTTAGTGATATATAATCTTCATTATTCATATTGAAATATGTAATTTTAGTATCTAAAACATTTAATTCTCTCATAAGCCTCCTCTACAATAAAGAACTTTTGTTTGATTATATAGCATTTTGATATTGTTGTCAATAAAAAAATAAATTAGCAAAGGAATTTTATGAAATTATGTCAAAATATAATAAAAATTTTGGTACAAATCTTATTAAAAAAATCTTGTATACAAACAAACTATGATGTAAAATAGAATAAAAAATCAAAATGGTGGTAAAAATATGAACAATAGTTATGAAGAAAGAACCTCCAAATATTGCTATCCCAATAGTAATATTTTAATCAATCAACTAAATATCAAAAATGCAAAAGACTTACAATATTATGAAGCAAAAATTACAGCAGCAAAATCTTTAGGACTAAGACTACAAGGAATTACAGGGAATTTTAACAAAGAACATTTTTTATCCATACATAGATATTTATTTGAAGACATCTATCCCTTTGCAGGTATTTTAAGAGAAGAAAATATAGCAAAAGATGAATTTCGATTTGCTATGTGGGAATATATAGAGCCAGAATTAGAAAGGTTACTAAATCAATTACAAAAGGAAAATTATTTACAAAATTTAAGTAAAATAGAACTTGCCAAACGCCTAGCCTATTACTTGTCAGAACTGAATGTACTACATCCTTTTAGAGAGGGAAATGGCAGAACAAACCGCGAATTTATTAGACAATTAGCACTAAAAAATGGCTATATTTTAAACTTAAAAAAGGTACCACCAAAACAGATTTTACAGGCAAGCATAGAGTCAATAGTAGATAATACTAAGCTAGAAGAAATAATGCAGCAATGCTTAGAAGAAAAGAACTAATTTCAAAACTCAACTTAATGTTATTGATTAATCCATAAAAAATATTATGTGTCAAATATTAATGAGTAAGCAAATTTAATTGTTTACAAACATAAAAACATTATGTTGACAAAGACAGTATTATGTATTATAATGTTAATAGTTCTAGCATATGCTAGTATATATTTTTTAATCTCCTTTAGGGATTTACTTATATAAATTTTATAGCAACACAATCATAATGATTGAAAGGAGTGCGATGATATGATGAACAAAGAAGTTTTATTAGTGATAAGAGATATTGTAATATCTGCTGTAATGGCAACTTTAATTACCATATTTAATCAGTGTTTTATCAGTGAGAAGATGGAAACAGAGGTATTAGTAGCAATTACTTTCATGATATTTGTGGCATGCTTAGCAATTGTAATAGCATTACAACATATGATAGTTAGTAAACAAATATCAAAAGAAGCAATTGAATACTTAGAGATGGGGATTATATTCATGATGGTAATAGAACCTATTCCAATACTTGTATATCGAGAAAATTCCCAAACTTTGCAAATGATATTAATGGGGGTATTCATTATAGGGTGGTTAGGAATATTCTATATATTGCATCAAGAAGGAAAGAAGAACGCAATTATGGAAAGAGAATATCATCGTAAAGAAAAATCTTAATTTTGAATATTAAGAAAACAAAAAACTAGAGTTTAGCAAATCTCTAGTTTTTTTCTTACAAAAAAATAAAACTTTTTTTCAAAAACACTTGCTATTTTTACTTTCTTGTATTAAAATTTAATTGAAGTGGAGAAAAGTGGTAGAAAGTGGAACAAAATGTTAGCGAGGTGAAGAAAAGTGTTAATAGGTGAATATGAACATTCTCTAGATGTAAAAGGCAGAATGATTTTGCCAGCCAAAATTAGAGAAGATATGGGTGAAAAATTCATCGTTACAAAAGGCTTAGATGGCTGCTTATTTGGCTTTTCTCAAACAGAATGGGCTAACTTTGAAGAAAAATTAAAAACACTTCCACTTACTAACAAAAATGCCAGAGACTTTGTAAGGTTTTTCCTATCTGGTGCCACAGAATGCGAAATAGATAAACAAGGCAGATTCCTAATTGCAGGTAACTTACGTGAATATGCAAACTTAGAAAAAGATGCAGTTATTATTGGCGTAGGTACTAGAATTGAAATTTGGAACAAAGAAAAATGGAAATCTTACAATAGTGATGAAAATATTTCAGCAGATGAAATTGCAGAAAATATGACAATGCTTGGTATATAACTTGCAAAAGTTTATATAAATTGTACGAAAGATTAATAAAATACAAAAGAAAAAACATGCAAAAGACAAAAATTTTAGAAAACAAAAGATAAAAAATACGAAAGAGAAAACTATACAAATGAAAAAAATTTACAAAAGATAAAATATACAAAAGAAAAATACAATAACACAAAAGATAAGTTTAAACCAAAGAAAAATGAAAAGATAAACTTTAGAAAAGATTTTAAGAAAAAAATTTCCTTACCCTACTAAAGATAAAAAGGAAGAACAAAAAATGAAAAAATACAAAAGAAAAAATTAAAAAAGTTAGCATACAGTTGGTATAAAAACATACCAACTGCTTGTGCTACTATTTTTTAAGTTTATTTTATTGTATAGGAAAAATCGCAGATTTTTCCGTGTACAACAAGGTTAAGTTTCCTTGGACCGTGTGGTTACGAAGCAACCTGCACATGTGGCGAAGTCACTTTACTTATAATGCAAAAATAAAACTATTATTTCTATGAAGAAAGGAACAAATACATGCCAATTGAGTTTAGACATGAACCTGTTATGTTAAAAGAATGTATACAAGCACTAGCTATTAAGCAAAATGGAATTTATGTAGATGGAACATTAGGTGGGGCAGGTCATAGCTTAGAAATTGCAAAAAAATTAACGAAAGAAGGAAAATTAATTGGCATAGATAGAGATGAAACAGCCTTAAAAGCTGCTTCAGCAAGACTTACTGACTTTCAAAATGTAACTTATATTCATGGAAATCATGATGATATAAAAACTATTCTAGAAGAGCTAAAAATTCCAAAGGTAGATGGTATTTTACTAGACTTAGGCGTTTCTTCCTACCAGTTAGATGAAAGAACAAGAGGTTTTAGCTATATGGGGAAAAGCACACTTGACATGAGAATGGACACCTCTAGTGGTATTACAGCAAAAGACGTAGTAAATACCTATACAGAAGAACAACTAGCCACTATTTTATGGGAATATGGGGAAGAAAGATATGCAAAGCAAATTGCAAAGAATATTTGTAAAATGCGCATAGAAAAAGAAATTGAAACCACAGAAGAATTGGTACAAATTATAGAAAATTCTATTCCAAAAGCAAAACAAAAAGATGGGCACCCTGCTAAAAGAACATTCCAAGCAATTAGAATAGAAGTAAATAATGAAATTAAGCCACTATATCAAACAGTAGTAGACTCTATACAATGTTTAAAAAATAAAGGAAGGTTAGTGGTAATTACATTTCATTCATTAGAAGATAGAGCTGTAAAGCAAGCTATGTTAGACATGCAAGGAAAATGCACTTGTCCAAGTGACCTTCCATATTGCATTTGTGGCTATAAAACTTTTGGAACAATCTTAAACAAAAAGCCAATCATAGCAAATATAGAAGAACAAAATAGAAACTCAAGGTCAAAAAGTGCAAAAGTAAGAATTTTCGAAAGAAATGAAAAAGAATAAAAATACAAAAGGAAAAAAGTTTTTGAAAAACGAAATTTTAAAAAAATATTTTCAAAATTCCTATGATAAGGAGGTGAAAACTTATGGCATATAGGCAAGTGGGGTATCAATATGAAACTAGTCCTAGAAAGTTACAACCAGAATATGAACCAAACAAAAATCCATATGCAAAAAAGAAAGGGTCAACCCTAAAACAAACTAAAAGCAAAAAGCAACAAAAAAGAAGTATAAAACCACATGTAAAAACTATTTTATATATACTAGTGGGATTTGCCATTTTATTTTCCATAAGTTATCGTAATTCTCTTATCACAGAAGGATTTAATAAAAAAGAAACCTTAAAAAAACAACTAAATGTATTACAAAAAGAAAATGCACAAACAGCAATTGCTATTCAAAACAGTCTTAATTTGGCTAATATAGAAAAAGCAGCAGCGAGTATGTTAGGAATGAAAAAAATAGATGAGGCACAAAAAGTATATGTCAATTTACCTAAAAAAGACTATGTAGAACCAGCAAGTGAGCAAGTAGTTGTAACTCAGGAACAAAGTTGGGTTGATAAACTATTAGAAAGTATTATGAATTTAATTGGATAAAATTTAAGTATTATAAGGGTTTAAACTAATTATTTCTAGCTAAAGATTAAAATCAAAAGATTTTAGTCTTTTTTTTTAGAGCTTGAATAAAATTAAAACAATAATAATAAATACAAGGAGTTTATCATGCATTATTTTAAAAATAATTTTCGTGAAGTAATGGATAAAAAACAATTATTAAAATGGAAGAAAAAGAAAAAAGAAGAACTAGTAAGTCCAAAAAAAGATAAGAAAACTTTTGAAAAGGAAAAAAGAAAAAAATTCAAACAACAATTAAAAAATAAAAAAGTAAAAATAGAAGAAAAATCTGGAATAGTAGCTACTAAAAAAAGAATGCGAAATGAAATTATTATACTTTGGTTACTTTTAGCAGCACTCATTATACGAATAGGATGGATTCAGTTTGGAATGGGAGAAGAACTACAGTCGATGGCATATGTACAACAAACTTTAGATAGAAGTATTAATCCTAAAAGGGGAACTATTTATGATAGTACAGAAAAAAATATGTTAGCAGTTAGTAGTACCGTAGAAACCATTACTGTAAATCCAGTTAATATAGCCAAAGAAAATAAAGAGAAAGTAGCAAAAGCTCTAAGTGATATATTTGAATTGGATTATGAAAAAGTGCTAAAAAAAGTAACCAAAAGAAGCTCAATTGAAACAATTGCAAAAAAAGTAGATAAAGAAAAAACAAATACATTAAGAGTTTGGATGCAAGAAAATGATATTTCTTCTGGAATTAATATAGATGAAGATACAAAGAGGTATTATCCATACAATAATTTAGCATCACAAGTAATAGGATTTTCTGGAAGTGATAATCAGGGATTAGATGGAATAGAGGCTATTTATGATAAAGAATTACAAGGAGAAAAAGGAAAAATCCAAAAACTAACAGATGCAAAAGGTGGAGAAATACAAAATGCTAGTGAAAATTATGTGCCAGCAGTAGATGGAAATGATTTAGTACTTACCATTGACAGCACCATACAAGGAATAACAGAAAAATATTTAAAAGAGGCTTGTATTGACAATAAATGCACAGATGGTGGAAATATTATTGTAATGAATCCAAAAACAGGTGATATTTTAGCAATGGCAGGTTATCCAAATTATAATCTAAATGACCCATTTTCACCAAGTACAGATGAGCTAAAACAAAATTGGGAGGGAATGTCTCAAGCAGATAGAAATAAAACTATGATGGCATTATGGAGAAATAAAGCTGTAACAGATACTTATGAACCAGGTTCTACTTTTAAATTAATTACTACCTCAGCAGCACTGCAAGAAGGAATAACAACACCAGATAAACAAGCGGAATTTAGCTGTACTGGAGGAATAGAAATTGCAGGAGTTAGAATTAGATGTTGGAGATATTATAGACCTCATGGTGCAGAATCTTTAAGAGAGGCATTGATGAACTCTTGTAATCCTGTTTTTATTGGACTAGGGCAAAAATTGGGAGTTCATACTTATTACCAGTATTTAAACAAATTTGGCTTATTAAATAGAACAGGAATTGATCTTCCGCGGAGAGGCAACAAGTATTTTTCTAAAAGAAGAAAAAGTAGGTCCAGTAGAGCTTGCTACTATTGCTTTTGGGCAAAGATTTGAAATTACGCCAATACAACTTGCAACAGCGGTAAGTACTATTGCTAATGGAGGCACTAAGATAAGCCCAAGAATAGTAAAAAAAATAGTAAATAGTAAAACACGGTGAAGTAACACAGATTCCAGTAAAAACGGGAGAAAGAGTGATAGCAGAAGAACATGCTAAATCAGTATTAAGTATGATGGAATCGGTTGTAGCTGAACGGTACTGGTAAAAATGCACAAGTAAAAGGCTATAGAGTAGGAGGAAAAACAGGAACCTCAGAAGATGGTGTAAATACCAATAAATATGTAACCTCATTTATGGGAGTAGCACCAATATCTGATCCAGAGGTAGTAGTATTAGTTACTTTGTACAATCCAACAGGTGAGGGGGGGCACCAAGGAGGTGCATGGGGAATTTTAGCAACACAGATAGTATCTATGATAAAAAATGCAGCTGATTGTGAAAGGATAAAAGATATCACAAAAATTTTTCTTTTTATTGACTTATTAATAAAAGAATAATACAATAATACCGAATAGAACTTAAGAAAGAAAAATATGGGTATAATTATGAAAAGTAGAATGAAAGGAATTAAAAATGAATTTTAAAGTAACTGATAAAATAGAATATATAGGTGTAAATGATAAAACAATAGATCTATTTGAAAGCCAATATAGTGTACCAAATGGGGTATCGTACAACTCATATATTATTAAAGATGAAAAAATTGTAGTAATGGATACAGTAGATAAAAGAGCAACCAATGAGTGGTTTGAAAACATAGAAGCATCTTTAAAAGAACAAAATATAGACTATTTAGTAATTTCACATTTAGAACCAGACCATTCTGCAAACATACAATTATTAGCAGAAAAATATCCCAATATGAAAATTATCTTAAACCAAAGAGCAGAAAGTATGATGAAGCAATTTTTTGATTTGGATTTATCTAATAGGTATATTATTGTAAAAGAAGGAGATATTATTGATTTAGGAGAGCATAAATTGCAATTCTTTATGGCACCTATGGTACACTGGCCAGAAGTAATGGTAACTTACGAACAAACACAAAAAATTTTATTTAGTGCAGATGCATTTGGAAAATTTGGAACTTTAGAAACCAAAGAAGATTGGACAAGCGAAGCAAGAAGATATTATATTAACATTGTAGGAAAATATGGAGTGCAAGTTCAGCAATTATTAAAAAAAGTTGCAAACATAGATATAAAAACAATATGTCCATTACATGGCCCTATTTTAAAAGAAAATTTAAGTTATTATATCAATAAATATAATACATGGAGTAGTTATCAGCCAGAAGAAAATGGAATATTAATAGCATATAATTCTATTCATGGAAATACTAAAAAAGCCATAGAAACATTAGAAAAAATATTAGAAGAAAATGGGGAAAAAAGAATAATAGTAAAAGACTTAGCAAGAGATAATATGGAAGAAACAGTAGCAAATGCATTTCAATTTGATAAACTAATTATTGCTTCTCCAACATATGACGCAGGGCTATTTCCAACTACAGAAAAATTTTTAAACCACTTAAAACATAAAAATTATCAAAATAGAAAAGTGGGCATTATAGAAAATGGATCATGGGCACCTATGGCAGCCAAACTTATAAAAGAAATACTAAACGACATGAAAAATATTAATTTATGTCATACAGAAGTTACAATAAAAACAAAATTAAATGAAGAATCAAAACAAAAAATGCAAGAATTAGTAAAAGAAATTTTAAATAAATAGGAGGTGAAAAAATATGAAATACGAATGTACAATTTGTGGATATATATATGATGAAGCTGTAGAAGGCATTAAATTTGAAGACTTACCAGCAGAATGGGTATGCCCATTATGCGGAGTGGGAAAAGACATGTTCAAAAAAGTAGAAGAATAAAAAAAACTAACTATACAATTGTATGGTTAGGCTTAAATTTAAAATAGTGAATGTTTATTCTATATTACAAGTTTTTTAGGTTGAAGCATTTTCTAATTACATTAGTTCAAATAAATACAAAAAGGTAGTTAAAAAGTAAAAAACAAAAGTAATAAATTGCCATAATAAACAATAAACTTAACTAAACAAAATGAAAGAAGGGCAAATTAAAAATGAAAAAAAACTTATCTACCAATTTGCAAAGCGCAAAGAAACCATATCAAATACAAGTAGAAGGAATAACTGTTAACTTAGAATACATGAAGAACAATAAAACTTTTGAAGAATGCATGTTAAATATTTTAAAATCGAAGGCAATAAATTTATCAATAACAGATTGAATAGTGGGTAATTCCCACTATTTTTTTAGTTTACAAAACAAAACTAAATATGGTAAAATACTAAAAATAAAAACTTAGCATTAAGAACCATTACATCCACTATAGTAGGAGAAGAGCTAGACAGCACTATTTTTGTTTCTATTGTATTTTTAGGAACAATGGAATTTGCAAACTTACTACAAATGGGACTAAATATGTTTTGTATCAAGGTATTGTTTGAAGGAATACTAACACCAGTTACCTACAAGGTAATTAATATAGTAAAAAGAAAAGAACTACAATTAATTGTAAAAATAAATTTAGCTACATATATTTCAATGTTATTTATGCAATAGCAACAGCTATAATATATGCTAATTTCCTTTACTATAGTTATTCTACAAACTTTTTATCATTTTACCAAATAGAAAATGTAAAATACGCAAAAGAAACAGGCAGTGGACTAGCTTGTACTATTAATATAAAAAGTACAGTAATATTTTTAATTGATAATATCATTATAGCCTTATTAAGCATACTAGCATGCAAAAAATTAAAAAGAACATCTTACAACAATAAAATATTTAAAGCAGTACTAATACTAATTATTTTATTACTTAATATTTTTATTGTAAAAGATAAAATAAATGATATTTATACATCAAAAGGATACAATAAATCACTAATTATTCAAGATGCATCAATTTATTACTATCACTATGAAGATGCCAAAGACTATTTTTCTAGCATGTTTATAAAAGAAAAAGTAGATGAAGAAAGATTAAAAATATATATGAGGAAAACTTAAATTCAAAAGTAAAAGAAACAAAATATACAGGAATTGCCAAAGATTGTAATGTAATTATTCTACAATTAGAGAGGTTAAATGAGTATATTATAGGAAAAAAGTTAATGGAAAAGAAATAACACCTAACTCAAACCAATTTTTTGAAAATAGCATATATTGCAGTAATATGTATAATCAATGGCTTGGAACAATGACAGACTTAGAATTTGAAATGGAAAACTCAATGTACCCATTAGAAAATGGATATGTACTTCAAAAATACTATGGAAATATCTGGTTGGATATTTACACAACATTAAGAAACAAAGGATATTACACCTCATTTATGCACCCTAATACCAGTAAATTTTGGAACAGAGAAGAAGTATACAATACTGGTTACCATATAGATGAATATAACGATATTAATAAATTTCCTAATATCGAATCAGCAGGAGAATTTTATTCAGATGAAGGATTTTTGGAAGAAGCAGTTTCTATTATGAATTCATATGAAGGGAATTTTTGCACAACTCTAGTAAGTGTAACAACACATATCCCATTTTACCTAACTGGAGTATCAAACCTAGAAGACAAAACAACAATTAAACAAGAAGATATAAAAGAATATGAAGATGAAACATTTAGAAATTACTTAATATCCTGTAATTTTGTAGACTATGCATTTGGAAAGTTTATAAAAAATCTAGAAGAAACAGGACTAATGCAAAAAAGTATACTTGTTGTTTATGGAGACCATGGTGCAGGACTTGCATGCACAAATGAACTAAAAAAATTATATGCAGAAAATGAAATAGCCTATACAGAATTTGAAAATTGTACAAAAGATACCCACATACCTTTTGGAATAAAAATACCTAATGTAAATGAAAATTATACTATTAATGAAGCGGTATCTAAAATTGATATAAAACCAACTATATTAGATTTATTAGGAATAGAAAACAACTTTTCAATTGGAGATACTATATTTTCTAAAAAAGATTATTCTTTTATAAAAGGATTAGGATATGTAACAAGCAAAAATTATTGTATTAATGGTAAATATTATGACAGAAATACACTAAAAGAGATAGAGGCAACAGAAGAACTACAAAAATTATTAAAGCAAATGGAAGATGAAATTTACTTATCAGATGCCATCATAAAAAATGATTTGATAGGTAAAAAATAAAATATTTTGTATTAAGTAAGCAAAGACAAGTAGTAATAAAATCCCTCAAAAGTTAATAAACTTAAAAATAAGTAATTAACGCATGGGGGATTTTTATGGCAGGAAGAAAATCAAAATATGCTTCTAATGAAAAAGTAGCAAACCAAAAAATATGGTCGGTTGCAGCTTATATTAGACTTTCACAAGAAGATTCAGATAATGGAGTAGAAAAGCAAGAAAGTAATAGTGTAACAAGCCAAAAAACATTATTAAATGAATTTATAAAAGAACATCAAGATTTAGTAGTCTATAACACCTATATAGATGATGGATTTACAGGAACAGACTTTAATAGACCTTCATTTCAACGATTATTAAAAGACATACAAAGCGGAAATGTTAACTGTGTTATTGTAAAGGATTTATCAAGACTTGGAAGAAACTACATAGAAGTAGGAAATTATATAGAGCAAGTCTTCCCACTATTTAATATTAGGTTTATAGCCATTAATGATGGAATAGATAGCTTTAAAAATCCAGCAAGTACCAATACCATTTTAGTACCATTTAAAAACTTAATGAATGATGAATATGCAAGAGATACTTCTATAAAAATAAGAACTTCTTTAAATGGAAAAAAGAAAAAAGGAGAATTTATAGGAGCATTTCCGGCCTATGGATATGTAAAAGACAGTAAAGATAAGCATAAATTAGTAATAGATGAAACGGCAGCACAGATTGTTAAAAAAATTTTTGACTGGCATGTTAATAAAGGATTAGGAAAAATAGCAATTTGCCATAAATTAAATGAATTAGGCATTTTAAACCCAACAGGACACAAAAAATTAGAATTAGGGCAAAACTATAGTAACTATGGAATTCAAGGTAATACATATACTTGGACACCTTCTACAGTACGAAATATTTTAAATAATGAAGTATATTGCCGGCAATACTGTTCAAGGAAAAAGAAGAACAAAAAGCTACAAAATACATAAAGTAGAAAACGTTCCAGAAGAAGAATGGATAAGAGTAGAAAATACCCATGCCCCAATTATAGATAAGCAAACATTTCAAAAAGCACAGGAAATAGCAATGCAAGATACAAGAATACAAGCTAAAACACAAGGCTTATCTGTATGGGCAGGAAAACTAAAATGTGCAGACTGCAAAAGAGCAATGAACAAAAAAAGCAGTACCAATAAAAGCGGAAAATCGTATGAATACTATATTTGTAGCACCTATCGAAAAAAATCTAATCAATTATGTACTAAACATACCATAAAAATAGAGCAATTAGAAAAAGCAGTAATGCAAGCTATCAATCTACATATTTCCGTATTAATAAATGTAGAAAGACTTTTTGAGGAACTAGATAATTGTAGTTTTCAAAGAGAAAAAGAGCAAACTAGCCCAAATATCATAATAACAAAGCAAAATGAAATAGCTAAAATAGCAAACTTTAAAAAGGCATTATATGAAGACTGGAAAAACGAAGATATTACAAGAGAAGAATATTTAGAATATAAGCAAAAGTACGAAGCAGATATAGAAAGGTTAAAACAAAATATTAAAAGCCTTCTAAAAGAAGAACAAAAATCTCAAAATGAGATAAAAAACGAATGGGTAGAAACGTTCAGAAAGCAAAAGAAAATAGAAAAGCTATCAAGAGATATAATGATGGAACTAATAGAATGTATTTATGTACATGAAAATGGAGAGATTACTATAAGGTTTAAATTTGAAAATGAATTTAGTACCATAATAGAGAAAAAGAAGAAATGGAATAAACAAAATCCCTGTCATTAAAAAAATTTAGATAACTATATGAAAAATGAATCTACTATAAGTTAGTAATAACAAGAAGACAACTAGAAATTAGAAAAGACTAACTTCTAGTTGTTTTCAATTTTTCCACATGCAATTTTAGTTCCAGAATTTCCGGCTTGGCTGCGAAGTAAAATCATCAGGCATGTCATGTATAATAACTACCTTCCCAATAATATCCTTTATTTCAAATTTATTAATTAAAACACGCATGTAAGCATAACCATTATTCTCAATAAGTGGCGGTAAGTCACCAATATGGAATGGGTGAGGACAATTGTT
>CAMSEM010000007.1 GCA_947057505.1 uncultured Clostridium sp.
AATCAGCAGATTGGCATAGGCCATGAAGCCGGTTTAGTCTTTTTTTGTACACGGGTAGGAGCTGGAATGGGAGCAATTATAACAATGGGTCTTGCCATTTCATTAATTGTAACTATATTAGAAATTCTAAATGGTTTTTTAAATACAGACAAAGAATTAATCAAAATGGCGAAAACATTTAATGCAAGTAGACTTCAAATATTAACTAAAATTGTAATACCAGCTAATATGAATACATTTTTTAACTCATTAAAAGTAAATATTGGCTTATCATTAGTAGGTGTCATAACAGGAGAATTTTTGGTATCAAAAGCAGGACTTCGGATATCTAATTGTATATGGAGGGCAAGTCTTCCAATTAGACTTAGTTATGACAGGAGTTATTATATTAGCTATAGTAGCAGCAGTTGTTTATGAAGCAATTATCTTGTTAGAAAAAATAGTAATGAAAAAAATGTCAAAAAGAAAATGACAAAAGATTTAAAAAAGGAAAAATAACAGATAAAAAATCTATTAAGGGAGAATGTACTAGCAAATGGAATAATTCATTTGCAAATAAATGCTAAGTATCTTATTAGAATGAAAAATAAAATTTAACATGTCAAAATACTTTTTATCTCCTTTGACATGAATATAGAAAAATTAGGAAGAAAGGAGAAGAAAGTGTTTAAAATAATATAATACCTTTTGGAAGATAAATTATTTAAATACTTTCAATAACAATATGAAAAAATACTTAATCATCATTCTGGCTATTGTTGTAGTAGCAGTAGGAATTACTACTTATATCTTACTAAACAAACAAGAGCCAGCAAAAGAATTAAAAACTATTTCAGTAAATGAAGTAACACGTTCTGTATTCTATGCTCCACAATATGTGGCAATTAGCAAAGGGTACTTTGAAGAAGAAGGCTTAAACATAGAGCTAACAACTGGCCAAGGTGCAGATAAAGTAATGACAGCTGTACTTGCAGGGCAAAGTGATATTGGTTTTGCAGGACCAGAAGCATCTATTTATGTATATAATGAAGGAAAAGAAGATCATACACAAGTATTTGCACAAATGACACAAAAAGACGGCTCATTTTTAGTAAGTAAAGAAAAAACAGATAACTTTAGCTGGCAAGATTTAAAAGGAAAAACTGTTATACCAGGTAGAAAAGGTGGAGTGCCATATATGACATTTGAATATGTGCTAAAACAAAATGGAATTAATCCACAAAAAGATTTAGTACTAGATGATAGTATTAAATTTGACCTAATGGCAGGTGCCTTTGCAGGCGGAAATGCAGAATATGTAACGCTATTTGAGCCAACAGCATCCATGACAGAAAAAGCAGGTAAAGGTTATGTAGTAGCCTCTGTTGGAGAAGCATCAGGAGAAATTCCATATACCGCATACTTTGCTAAAAAAAGCTATATAGAAAAAAATGAAGTAATCATTCAAGGCTTTACAAATGCAATTTATAAAGGCGAAAAATATGTAAAAGAACACACAGCAAAAGACATTGCAGAAGCAATTAAAGACTTTTTCCCAGATACAGACTTAGCCATGTTAGAAACATCACTTCAAAGTTATATGGATATTGACGCATGGAAAAGTGACCCAATCTTAAAAGAAGAATCTTTTAATTTACTTCAAACAGTCATGAAAGAAGCAGGAGAATTAGAAAAAGAAGCAGATTATAACAAAGTAGTCAATAACACTTATGCTCAAAAAGCAATTGAAAATGTGAAATAAGAAGATATATTTTGTAGATACTCAATGTTGGTTACTTGACAAAGCTTGTAATATATAATTTTTTCGTTACGCTGCGGACGCTCATGCTATTTCCATTTTGCTTAAAAGTAAAATGAAAACACTTTGCTCCACTACAAAAGTATATATTACAAGCTTTTTAGTATGAAGCAGTTTCATACTAAAAAGAGACCCTAGAAAATATACTAGAGTCTCTTTTGAAATTTAGAACAAGGAATAACTCCTTATGTTCTTTTCAATTGGTTCGTGCTATTAGTTTGTCTTAGTAATCTCATTCAATATCAGTAAGAATCTTTTCTACTTCTGCTTGACTATACTTTGAATGAAGCAAATCAAGAAATGTAGTTACGCCCTGCTCACCTTGAAAAAGCATTTTAATAGTAATACAATGCCTAGAAAGCTGGGTAAGTTTAAGCAAATAGATGTAATAAGGAATAAACTCTTCTTGAATTTCTAAACAATTCAAAAACCCCTCATCTGTAGCAATACTTGAACAGATAGCAAAATATAAGTTATTGTCAAAGTTAAGTCTTGCTTCTTCCAAAGAATTTTGCTCTTCCAGTACTGCTATGAAAGAATTTAAACACTCAAGACCAGTTTGGTACTTGCTTAAACACTCTTGAAGATCGCTAATAACTATATCAGCCAAGTCATTAGAAGAAACAGCAAGAGTCCTTTGAAGAAAACTTATCTTTTCTTCAAGCGCTTTTTGAATAGTATTAAACTTATACTGTTTTTTCATTAAATCGAAGTTGCGTTTCTCCAAAGCCATAGTCTCTTTAACCATTGGCAAAATACGGTTTAGTTCAGCCACCCGAAGTTCTCTATTGTAATCAGTCATAAAGTCCATCTCCTTTTATGCTCGCTGCTTATAAGAAATAGCAGCCAAAATTTTTTGTACATACTCTGGGGTATAGGTTGCATGGATTAAATCCAAAAAAGCCTTAATCCCTTCCTTACCTTCAAAAAAGTTTGCCATCGTAATTACATGATAACCAAATCTATCGGTTAGGCTAAGCAGATAGATGTATGCCGAAAGGTACTCTGCTTTAATTTCTTCTTTAGGAAGAAAACCACCTCGAACAACAAGATTGGATACAATTCCCTTATACACATCAGATTCAAGATGATATTGCTCTCTAAGGTTATGAATTTCGTTCTTACAAGTAGCAATAGATTGTTTCAAGATTGAAGACCTTTGTTTCAACTCCAAAAGTCTTTTTTGTGTAGATTCAATCTCCTCCTTAAAAGAAATGCTAGAAGAATCTTCAAACTCATCTAACAAAAGAGATAACTTATCAATTTGCTTAGTTACTAAGCGGTAGTCATTACCAAGATTTCTCCACCTAGCAGTCAGTAGCTCCAAATGATGCTTTTTAACAAGAGTATCCAGTACCATTGGCAAAATACGGTTTAGTTCACTAATCCGAAACTCTTTAGCAGTCATAATAGTCAGGCTCCTTTCTTAATGTAATTAGAATTGTATAGCACGAACCTTCAACCAATTTACATAAAGAATTATAACAAGATTATATGACAATGTCAATTAAAAACCTAAAATTCTTCCAATTTGTACAAACATTGCCTGCCACCAAGGAGCACTGTAACGTTTTTTAAGATACTTATCAGTAACTGCTTTAACATATTGCTTTATAATAGAACGAAACGGCTTTTGTTCTAAAAAGTTCCATATCTTTGTTTCTAATGCACGAATTTCTTCTACACTCCCAGAAAAGTAAGAATTATCATACATCCACTCATATTTTTTTTCGTTATTTTCCTTATTAAAACCGAGTGGCATACGCTCCAGGCTCAATCAAACAAACATCAATGTTAGTTCCTTTTAACTTATTTAAAAGCTTCATTTCCTGCCTTAAACAAGTAGCAAAACAATCTAAAGCAAATTTGCTAGCACAATAGGGAGATAAAAAAGGCATAGGAATACGTCCAACTAAAGAAGAAACAATAACAATACGACCAGCCCTTTTATGCTCCATCATATTTTTTATAGCCAATTGAATACAGTCTAAATGAGCAAAAACATTGGTATCAAACACTTTGCGAATTTTATCGATAGGAATTTCAGCTACACTTCCAGAATCTCCAATTGCTGCATTACATACCAAAATGTCAAACTCGAGATTTGAAATCATTTTTCTATCATTTTCATCTAAAATATCTAAACAAAAAGCATCAATTTTTAAGCCTTCTAAAATAATCATTTTTTTAAAAAACGCAATTTCGTGCTCGTTTTTCACACTGGCTAAAACATTGAAACCTAGCTTAGCTAAAGCAATTGAAGCAAATCTACCCAAACCAGAACCTGCACCAGTAATCAATATTTTTGTAAAATCATTTTTTTTATTTCTCAAATTTTCCACCTAAAAATATTATTCCCATTTTTTGAAAAAATATACAAAAGGTTTTAGCCTATATATCAAGCAAAAAGCAAAAAATGGGATAGGAAAAAATGGAAAAAAGTGAGTAAATCAAGCGTTTTATTTGAAAAATGTAATAAAAATGTAATATTTTTTTGAGCAAAAATTAAAAAGACAGCAAAACACGAAAATAAGGAACTAAAAATGACTGAAAGACAAGATACGAACTTTTTGTCAACGAAATGAAACCGGCTTGAAATAAAGGAAAAGTGGCAGTGGGTACATAAAAACTGCATGTTTGACATTATTAAAATCTTAAGATAGTATAAGGGCATCGAAAAAATAAAACTACAAAAGAGAATAAAAAAAGAGGGTAGAGAAAAAACAGGGGGTACAAAATGCAAGTTATTAAAAGAGATGGAAGAGTAGTAGAATTTAATTCGGAAAGAATTGTAAAGGCAATTACATTAGCAATGTCACAAACACCAGGAGGAGTAGATATAGATTTAGCTAATAAAATTGCATCATCAGTTGAAAAACAATTTGAAGATAAATTACAAACAACAGTATATGAAATTCAAGATGCAATAGAAAAAAAGCTTATGGGAACAGCTAGAAAAGAAGTAGCACAAAGTTACATTACTTATAGATATAACAGAGATGTAGCAAGAAAATCAAAAACAAGAGAAGTATTTATAGATATTATAGGTGCGAAAGCAAATGATATTACAAGAGAAAACGCAAATATGAATGCAGATACACCAGCAGGGATGATGATGAAATTTGCATCTGAAACAACAAAACCATTTGTAGATGACTTTTTATTATCAAAAGAAACTAGAGAAGCAGTAAAAGGTGGCTACATTCATGTGCACGATAAAGATTACTACCCAACAAAATCTTTAACTTGTTTGCAACACCCATTAGATAAAATTTTGCAAAATGGGTTTAAAGCAGGGCATGGAGCTTCAAGACCAGCTAAGAGAATTGAAACAGCAAGTATTTTAGGTTGTATTTCAATGGAAACAGTACAAAATGAAATGCATGGTGGACAAGCTATACCAGCCTTTGACTTTTACTTAGCTCCTTATGTTAAACTAACATTTAAAGAAGAAGTTAAAAAAGTAGCAGATATATTAGGAAAAGATTTATTACATTTAGAAGATTATCAACCAAAAGACTATATTAAAAAAGACTTAAAAGGATTAGAAGGCGAAGAAAGAGATATTCAAGCAGCTATTAATAATACAGTTAACCGTGTACACCAATCAATGGAAGCATTTATTCATAACATGAATACCATTCATTCAAGGGGTGGAAATCAAGTAGTATTTAGTTCTATCAACTATGGAACAGATACTTCACCAGAAGGAAGATGTATTATTAGAGAAATTCTTCTTTCAACAGAAAGAGGAGTTGGAAACAACGAAACACCAATTTTCCCAATCCAAATTTGGAAAAAGAAAAGAGGAATAAACTACTTACCAGAAGATAGAAACTATGATTTGTATAAATTAGCATGTAGAGTAACAGCAAAAAGATTCTTCCCAAATTTTCTTAACTTAGATGCAAGCTTTAATCATCATGAAAAATGGGATATAAATGATCCAAAAAGATATGAATATGAATGTGCAACTATGGGATGTAGAACAAGAGTATTTGAAAACAGACATGGAGAAAAAACATCAATAGGAAGAGGTAACCTTTCATTTACTACCTTAAACTTACCAAGAATGGCTATTGAAGCAGCTTATGAGGCACAAGAAAAAGTAGGAATTAAATTTGAGCTAGGTAGAGGCTCAGAAGAATTTATGACAGCAGCTTATAAAAAAGCAGTTAAAAAAATATTCATGCAAAAATTAGAACAATATGCAGAAGTAGGAGCAAAACAACTATATGATCGTTACCGTTTTCAATGTACTGCAATTGCAAAACAATTCCCACTTTTAATGTCAGGACTATGGAATGGAAGCGAAGAACTAAAAGAATATGACTCAGTAGAACCAGTGCTAAAACAAGGAACTTTAGGATTAGGATTTATAGGATTAGCAGAATGTTTAACGGTTTTAACAGGTAAACATCATGCAGAGTTAGAAGAATCTCAAAAATTAGGACTAGAAATTATTACAGAATTACGTGACATGGTAAAAGGATTTTCAGAAAAATATGACTTAAACTACTCAGTTTTAGCAACACCAGCAGAAGGATTATCTGGTAGATTCACTAAAATAGATAGAAAACAATATGGTGTTATTTTAGGAGTAACAGATAGAGAATATTATACCAACAGTAGCCATGTACCAGTATGGTATAAATGTACAGCAGAACATAAAGCAAAAGTAGAAGCACCATACCATGACTTAACAAGAGGTGGACATATTTTCTACATTGAATTAGATGGTGATGCAACACACAACTCAGAAACCATAGAAGCTGTAGTAGACTTAATGGATAAATATAACATGGGATATGGAAGTGTTAACCACACAAGATCAAGATGTATGCATTGCGGATTTGAAAATGCAGATGCAAACCTTAAAGTATGCCCAGCATGTGGTAGTGAAGAAATAGATACCATCCAAAGAATTACAGGATACTTAGTAGGAACTACATCTCGTTGGAATTCTGGAAAATTATCAGAATTAAAAGATAGAGTAACACACTCAGGACTTGACTGTGATGAAATAACAGGAGCATAAAAATAAAGAAAAAATAGGGGGCAAAAAAACATGAAAATGGCAGGATTTTATGATGAAAGTATATCAAATGGACTAGGATGGAGAGCGGTATTATTTGTAAGCGGATGCCCACACCATTGCCCAGGATGCCATAACTTAAAAGCACAAGACTATAATTATGGACAAGACTTCAACAAAGAAGAAATTATAGGTCGTATATGCGAAAACTCTATACTAAAAGGAATTACACTAAGTGGTGGAGAGCCACTTTGTAAAGAAAATATTCCAGAAGTATTAGACTTTGTAAAAGAAGTAAAAGCAGTAAGACCAAACTTTAATATTTGGTGCTATACAGGCTATACCCTAGAAGAACTAATGGATAGAAAAGACGAAGTAACAAATGAAATGTTAGAAAACATAGATGTCTTAGTAGATGGAGAATTTAAACAAGACCTAAAAAATCCAACTTTAAAATTTAGAGGCTCAGAAAACCAAAGAATTTTAGATGTATCAAAATGTATCCATGAACAAAAAATAGTACAAGTAGCGGTATAAACAAAAAAGAATGTTATTGAAATTATAATATCTCAATAACATTCTTTTTTGTTTAACTATTGTAGTGTGGCCATGATTTTACCACTTCCGCAAGAAGTTGTTGATAAGAATAATATTTTTCTTCTGTCAACTCTTGTAGTCTAAAAAAATAGAAACAGGAACTTGATAAATGTTAGAAACATCTTTTAAGAATGAGAGGGAAGGAGACTTATGGTTTGCTTCAATGGAAGAAATATAAGCACTACTCTTTTTTATCAATTTTGCTACTTCACATGTTGAAGAGTCGTTTACCAACCGATAAGCCTTTAAAATTGTTCCAAGTGGTATCATTGGTATCATCCTTTCAATTGTATTGGATTATTTATAAAAAATATAAAGAAACTATATCTTACATTATGCAAAGTATCAAGAATTCACAAAAATTCTAGAAAAGTTTTTGAGAAATATTGACAAATTCACTTAACATTAGTATAATAAGAGGCGTACTTAGGTACATAAAAATCCCACACGTAAGAGTGTAATTACTGAAGGGAGGGGAAACGAAATGTCAGAAGTGAAAGTTAATAATGGAAATATAGAAGATGCTTTAAAAAGATTTAAAAGACAATGCGCAAGAAATGGAGTGTTACAAGAAGTTAGAAAAAGAGAACACTATGAAAAACCAAGTGTAAAGAGAAAGAAAAAATCAGAGGCAGCTAGAAAAAGAAAATTCTAAGAATAATAGTGGGATTAAAAATTATGCAAAGTATAATTTTTAATCCCTTTTGTTTTTAAAAGGATTATATAGTAATTCATATATACTTTTAACCATAACTTAATTTAAAAGCTATGAGTAAGAAAAATAAATATTAGGAGGAAAAAATATGTTAAAAGAAAAATTATTAGAAGATTTAAAAAAATCTATGAAAGAGAAAAACATCATTCGTAAAAATGTAATACAAATGGTAAGAGCAGCAATCTTGCAAGTAGAAAAAGATAAACAAATAGAAGTAACAGACGAGCAAGGTATAGAAATTATTGCCAAAGAAGCTAAAAAAAGAAGAGATGCAATTAGCGACTACGAAAAAAGTGGAAGGCAAGACCTAATTAATCAAATTAAAGAAGAAATTGCCATATTAGAAGAATACTTACCAAAACAACTAACAGCAGAAGAAATAGAAGAAAAATTAAAAGAAATTATTGAAAAAATTGGTGCAAGCACTATGAAAGACATTGGTATGGTAATGAAAACTGCAAAAGAAAGTTTAGGTGCTACTGCAGATGGAAGAATCATCAATGAAGTTGCTAAAAAATTATTAAGTTAAACAATTAACAATATGTGTGGTAATTAATATTAAGATACTGTTATTATGAAAAAAAGTTGTGCAAATTTGAAAAAAATTACACAACTTTTTAGTTATATTCCTACATACAAAATTCAAAAATGTGAAACAATTTTAAACAAAATATCAAATTTTGTTTCACATTAGAATTCCTACTATTTTTTAGGTTCACCTATAATATTCTATATTACGAGGATTTTGATAAAACCACCGAATAATTATGTTAAAAATATGAAAATCAATTAAAAAGCCTTGAATAATTTTCCAAAAATAGATTATAATACAAACAGTAAATAAAAAATAAGAAAAGAGGAAATGCAATGAATTATCAAAAAGAAGAAATGAAGCAAGGAGTTACCCTTCATCAAATTGATACAAAAAACTATAAAACAAACCTATATGCTGTTTTTTTAGCAACACCTTTAAAAAGAGAAAATATAACCAAAGATGCACTTTTAGCAGCAGTACTAAGAAGAGGAACCAAAACGCTGCAATCTCAAGAACAAATTAGTCAAAAATTAGAAATGATGTATGGAGCAAGCTTTGATTGTGGTGTTGAAAAAACTGGAGATAACCATGTAATGAAATTCTATTTAGAAACATTAAGTGAAGAATTTTTACCAAAACCAGAAAAATTAGTGCAAGAAAGTATTCAAATTTTGATAGACCTTGTATTTAATCCATATACTGAAGAAAATTACTTTAAAGAAGAATATGTAGAAGGCGAAAAGAAAAATTTAAAACAAATTATAGAAAGCAAAATAGATAATAAAAACAAATACGCTTATGATAGATGTATAGAAGAAATGTTTAAAAATAAGCCATATGGATTGTACAAATATGGCTATATAGAAGACCTAGAAAAAATTACAAAAGAAGAACTATATGAATATTATCAAAACTTAATCCAAAATTGTAAAATAGATATATTCTGCTCTGGAACAATGCAATCACAAGAAGTAAAAAAATATATAGAACAAAATGAAAATATTCAGAAATTAAATGAAAGAAAACCAAAATATGTAGTAAATAATGAAAGTACAGAAAAAGTAGAACCACAACCAACCAATATAGTAAACGAAAGTATGCAAATTACCCAAGGCAAACTAGTTATGGGATTAAATATCAATGAAACAGTAGAAAATACTAGATTTATTGCCTCTGTTTATAATGCAATATTAGGTGGAGGAGCAAATTCAAAATTATTTCAAAATGTACGTGAAAAACAAAGTTTGGCCTATACAGCAAACTCTGGCTATATTAGAGCTAAAAATAGTATTTTTATACGTTGTGGAATTGAAATACAAAACTATGATAAAGCAGTACAAACTATAAAGCAGCAACTAAAAGATATAAAAAATGGAAACTTTAGCCAAGAAGACTTAAATAACAGCAAAGAATTAATACTAGCCTCTATTGAAGCAATTACAGAAGAGCAAGATACCGAAATAACTTATTACTATGGTCAAGAACTAGCAGACCAATTTGTTAGCATAGAAGAATATGCAAACAAAATAAGGCAAGTAAGTAAAGAGCAAGTAATTAATTTGGCAAAAACTATTAGTGTGAATACCATTTATTTTTTGAAAGACTAACGTTGATTTAATAATATTAAAAAAACTAAAATACGAAAGGAAGAGAAAAATGAAAATCATAGAAAGCTCAAAAATAAAAGAAAAAGCCTATGTAGAAAAACTAGAAAATGGGCTAACAATTATTATCATACCAAAAAACAACACCAAGAAAAAATATGTCATTTGGGGCACACACTTTGGCTCAATAGATAACCATTTTATAATGCCACAAACTGGGGAGGAAGTATATATACCAGATGGAGTAGCTCATTTTTTGGAGCATAAAATGTTTGAACAACCAAATGGAACAAATAGTCTAGACACATTAATGGCAATGGGAATTGATGCAAATGCTTACACAACCAACGACCATACAGCATACCTTTTTGAATGTACCAACCATTTTGAAGAAGGGCTTACCGAATTAATGGACTATGTGCAACACCCTTATTTTACAGAAGAAAATGTAGAAAAGGAAAAAGGCATTATTGGTCAAGAAATTAATATGTACGATGATGATCCAGGCTGGAGGATGTATATGAACGCAATGGATTGTATGTATGAACAAAACCCAATAAAAATAGACATTGCAGGAACCATAGAATCTATTAGCAAAATTACACCAGATGTACTATATAAATGCTATAACACATTTTACCATCCATCTAATATGACAATGGTACTTTGCGGAGACTTTAAGCCAGAACAATTATTAGAACAAATTAAACAAAGACTAGAGTCAAAACAAAATCAGGGAGAAATCAAAAGAATTTATCCACCAAAAGAAGAAAAAATAAACAAGCCATTTAAAATAGAAAAAATGGAAGTAAGTACTCCTATTTTTATGATGGGGTATAAAGATGTAGAAAATTCAAAAGAAGATAAAATAAAAAAACATATTGCAATTGAAATATTATTAAATATGATAATAGGAAAAAGTTCAAAATTATATCAAAAATTTTACCAAGAAGGATTATTGCTTGCAAAACCAGACTTTGACTATGAATTTAATGAACAATATGCCCATATTCTATTATCTGGAACATCAAAAGACCCCAAAAAAGTAGAACAAGGAATCATAAAAACTATAGAAGAAATGCAACAAAATGGTCTAGAGGAAGAACACTTTGAACGTGTTAGAAGAAAAATCTATGGAGATTATGTAATAGAATACAATAGTGTAGCAGATATTGCGAGAATGTTTTTAGCAGATACCATGAAAGGAATTCAAAGTTTTGATTATATAGAACAATTCGAAACAGTAACAAAAGAATATACAGAAAATGTATTAAAAAATATTTTTAAACAAGAAAATAAAATTTTGTCAATAATAGAACCAAACACATAATCGAAAAAACGCCTTATTTTGTATAAAATAGGGCGTTTTTGTATAAAATGTAGAACTTTGTCAAAAAAAAGCGAAAAAAGTAAAAAAATGACATACGAAAGTAGTCCAAAATACTACAAAATAGACAAAAACTCGTTGACTAATTTGTAAAAATATGGTATTTTAAATATATACAAAAGAGAAAAGAGAGAAAAAAGGAGAGTGGTTTGTATGTTAAATGATGAAATTTGTAAATTAAGAGAAAAATTAAATGACAGTATTTTAAATGAAGAAGACTATAGTATTACCTATCAAATCAGTGTGGAATTAGATGAGTTAATTGCGCAGTATTATAGTACACAAATAACACTAGCAAAAAGGAAGAAAAAAAGAGAGAATATTAAAAAATTAGTGAAAAATTAGAAATGAAGCAAGCTAAAAATAGAGAAAGTGTATATAATTATTTAAAATAGTTGTATACACTTTTATTATTGTATAAGAAAATTGCTAGATTTTTCCGTGTATAACAAGGGGAATTTTTTTATGTTTATGTAATATTTTTATAAAAAATAGCCAAAAAAGAAAAACTATGTTAAGATAATACTTGAAATCATATTCGAAATTCGCTATAATGAATTTAAAATTGCAAAAAATAAATTTGAAACTGAGAATAAAGTAGAAAGGAAAAGTCTTAAAATGAGAATAATAAAGAAAATACAAATACTAAGTATATTAACATTTTTTATCATTATGATAACACCACTATTTAGTAATGCAGCAAATTTAGAACTGGCACAGCAAGATACAAAATTAGCAAGAGGAATAATGGATAATTATGTGCGGACAAGGTGTTAATGGTTTTTTACAGAATGCCATATCATCATCAAGCGACCCAATTGCTAATCCAAATGCATATAAACCAGGTGGTACAAGTGCAGAAGATATTAATGTAATTACTAGTAAAGCAAATCCTATTATAGGTGCTATTGTTACAGTAGGAGTAGTAGTTTCAGTAATTACCATGTGCATATTAGGTATTAAATATATGGTAGGCAGTGTAGAAGAAAGAGCAGAATACAAAAAAAGTATGATACCTTATTTAGTAGGTGCTGTCTTACTATTTGCAGGCTCTGTGGTAGTAAGTATAATTGCAAATCTAGTAATTAATATAAAAATGTAGAATATTTACAATCTATAAAACAGTAAATTGTTGATAAGAATATCTTTTTTGCTGTTAGTTTGCTCGGCAAGTCATAGGAAAGTAAATTACAGCACACTTTCTCTAAAGTAATAGTTATAAAACTTGTAAATAGTAATTGTTGAACCAAAATCAGCAATTTTTTGAAAAAATGTTGCAAACAAAGAAAAGATATAGTATAATTAAAAAAGGAGTGGTGTCGAAATATGATAAAAAAAGTATTTTTAACTGTATTAACAATAATACTACTACTAACTCTTTTATTACCAACTAATATAGTACAAGCCACTAGTCTAAGTAATATTACGCAAGGAGCAGATAACTTTTTGCAACAAGGGCAACATGGCTCACAAGGAACTATTAATGGACAAATATTAGGAGATACCTCAAATTTAATATATAACACGTTATTAATTATTGGTGTATGTGTAGCAGTTATTTGGAGTACTATTTTAGGTATTAAATTTATTACAGGAAGTGTAGAACAAAAAGTAAAAGTAAAAGAATCTTTATTACCATTTGTAATAGGTTGTGTTGTAATCTTTGGAGCATTTGGTATATGGAGACTAATTATTGTTATATTAAGATAGTTATTAACATTGTTTCAAACTGAAACATTGATTATAATAAAAAAATACATAAAAATGAAAGGGAGGATACTATGAAAAAAACTACCAAAATAGTAGGAATGATGCTTATCGCTTTAATGTTAGTGTTAACTATGACAACAGTTTGTAATGCAAGTGGAACAGCAATTGATCCAGCTGGTATAGCAAATGGATTACATGGAACACAATCAGGAGCACAAGAACAAGTGGTAGATATGGGAAACCAACTTATTGGTATTATTACAACAGTTGGTGTTGTAGTTGCAGTTATTATTCTATTAGTATTAGGTATTAAATACATGATGGGAAGTGCTTCAGAAAAAGCAGAATACAAAAAGACTATGATTCCATATTTAGTAGGTGCTATTTTAATTTTCGGTGCTTCAGCAATTACACAAGTTGTAGTAAGTATTGCATCTGGAATTACAGGACAATAGAACTATAATATTACAAAAACATTACAAATATATTACGAATATATTAAAAAGTGCATAAAAATGCACTTTTTTTCATTTCTGGGTTACAATTTTCGATATTATTTGCTATAATAATAGATAAGTATGAATAGGTTTTAAATTACCTACTTTCAAACAAAGGAGGAAAACAAACAATGGGTACATACGAATTACCTAGAAATGTAAAAGGAGAAGGAAGAATTTTATTTATCTTTACATCAAAAAGTTTAATATATACAGTAGTTGCAGCAGCCATTGGCTTACTATTTTACTTTATTTTCTCTATGCTAAATATGGGAATGGTAGGCATTATTATTGTAGCAGCATTTGCCTTAATTGGTTTTTGCATAGGAACATTAAAAGTTCCAGAGATTAGCAAATTTAGCTTTACCAAAAAAACAGGTGGAGAAAACATAGATGATGTAATTAAAAGAGCAATAAAATACAAAACATCAGGAAGAAAAATATATGTATACAAAGGAGGAAAAAACAATGATTGAAATAATTACCATAGCAATAGCAGTTATTTTTATGATTATGCTTGTCTTATTAGGAATTCTTTGTATTTTATATTTTAAATCAAAAGGCAAAAAAGAAAATAATACAGCAGCAAGTACCAGTAGCACTAAAACAACAAAAGCTACTAAATCATATACCACAGAATCTGTATTTGATTTTATGGAATTCGACAAAATAGAAGATAACATGATTTGCACCAAAAATGGAGCAAAATATGTTATGGTAGTAGAATGCCAAGGTGTTAACTATGACCTTATGTCAGAAATTGAAAAAAACGCAGTAGAAGAAGGGTTTATTCAATTTTTAAATACTCTAAGGCATCCAATTCAAATTTATACCCAAACAAGAACCATCAACTTAGAAAGTAGTGTACAAACATATCGCACAAAAGTAGACGAAATAGAACAAGAATTACAAAAACAACAAAAAAAATACGAGCAAATGGTAACATCAGGTAGATACACTCAAGAACAACTAAATGCAGAACTATATGAATTAACAAAAGCTACTAATTTATATGAATATGGAAAAGATATTATTTACACCACAGAAAGAATGAGCTTAAACAAAAATGTATTAAACCAAAAATACTATATTGTCATTCCATATTATCCAGATGAACTAGGAGAAAACAATTTTGACAAACAAGAAATTAGAAACTTAGCATTTTCTGAACTATATACAAGAGCCCAATCTATTATAAGAACATTATCTGTATGTGGTGTAAATGGTAAAGTGCTAGATTCAAATGCTTTAGTAGACTTACTATATGTAGCATACAACCGTGATGATGCAGAAATTTATGGAATAGATAAAGCAATGAAAGCAGGCTATACAGAACTATACTCAACAGCTCAAGATGTATTAGACAAAAAAATGAATACATTAGACGACCAAATAGAAAAAGAAGCATTTGAAAAAGCAAATCAAAAAGTAATTGAAGCAAAGTCAGAAAAGCAAAAAGCAATAGAAGAAAAAGAAAATAACCTAGAAGATTTAATAGACCAAGTAGCAAAAATGATTATAGAACAAAACAAAACAATCGTAGGAGAAGATGTTGCCGAGGTGGCAATAGAAAAAGTAAATCAAGATACCGCAAAAAGAAGAGGAAGACCTAAAAAACAAGTAAGCGAGCAAGAAGGAGGTACAAAAGAAAATGAGCAAGAAAAACAAGTTAAAAGAAGAAGCATTACAAAATCAGCATAATGACTATACTGCTCCAGGAGAATACAAAATTTTAAAAAAGAAAACCATAAAAGAATTAATTGCACCATCTGGTGTAGACACTAGTAATATTGACCATTTAGAAATTATTTCTAATGTAACCAGATATGCAAGAAGCTTCTTTGTATCTAGTTTGCCAAGAATGTGTACTTTCCCAGAATTATTTAGAGACATGTATCTATTTGGAGACATCAATACTTCTATTTATATTAACCCAATACAAGAATCTAAATCACAAAATGAGTTAAATAGAGTAATTAACGAACTAGAAACAGAAAGAATTGTAGCAGCAGATAGAGGTAACATCAATAGAGAAAGTACCTTAGGTCAAAAAAGGTTAGAAGCAGAACAATTAAGAGATGAAATAGCAGCAGGCTTTAATAAACTATATGAAGCATCTATTGTAGCAACACTATTTGCCTATAGCCTAGAAGACCTAGATAAATATACCAAACTATTAGCAACAGAGCTTTCAAAATCATTAGTCAATGTAAAAAGTGCATGGGCAATGCAAGAAGAAGCATTTAAATCTAACCTTCCACTAATGGAAGACAAAATTAAAAAAACACATACCTTTGACCGTAGATCTATGGGAACTATCTTCCCATTTACTACATCAGAAGTAGGTCATCCAAGTGGAATACCACTTGGTATTAATAAACAAACTGGAGTACCAATTTTATTTGATAACTTCCACAATTCACTTACTAACTACAATATGGTTATCTTTGCAAAATCTGGTGCTGGTAAATCTGTTACCATGAAAACATTAATTTCACGTTCAGCAGTATTAATGGGGATTCAAAGCTTAGCACTAGATGCCGAAGGTGAATATAGCATTGTGGCAGAAAGCTTAGGTGGAATTAATGTAGTACTTTCCCCAACTTCTAAAACAGTAATTAACATTTTCGACATTGAAACAGAAGTTATCAAAGATGAAATAACAGGTAGAGATAGATTAGTTTTAAATGTAGAAAACAAAGTAGAAGATGTAACCCAAGCCTTACTTACCATGGCAAGAGGTAGTACAAGAAGTACAGAAGTAAACGAACTTACGAAACAAATTATAGCAGAGTCTGTTTTTGAAGAATACAGTGCTCATGGCATCACATCAGACCCAAATAGCTTATATGAAGCTGCAAACTCAGGGATAGATGGTAATATGCTTGGAAGAGAAAAGAAAAAAATGCCTACCATAGGCTCATGGTATAAAAGAATAGAGGCAAAAGCTACAAGTAATGAAAATCCAGACTATAGTTTCCATTACAGCTACTTATTAAAGGTTATGAAACAATACATAAGAGAATATGAAGGACAAATGGCATATTTTGATGGACAATCTACCTTCGACTTATTAGATGGAACACTATTTATCAACTTAGATATTTCCCAACTAGAAGAAAGGTTTGCAAGACCTTTAGCGCAACAAATATTACTTGCATGGATATGGGAAAAATATGTAAAGAAAAATAGCGAAGATAGAGCCAAAGCTGCTAAAAAGAGGGTATTAGTAGACGAAGCATGGATGCTTTTACCATATCCAGAAGCAGTAGATTTCTTAAACACAATGGCACGTCGTGCCAGAAAAAGAAATGTATCACTTGCCATTATTTCACAAAGGTTCCAAGACTTTTATGAAAAACCAGAGGCACAAGCAGTACTTACCTCATCAGATACAAAGCTATTCTTAGCACAAGATAAATCTGAAATACAGTATTTAAAAGAAGTATTTAAACTTAGCGAAGGAGAGGCAAACTTTTTAATAACATGTTTTAAAGGAGAAGGATTACTAAAAGTAGGAGCAGATAGTGCCATTATACAAATACAACCTACTGCAAAAGAATTTGAGTTTGTAGAAACAAACTTAAATAAGTTAGCACAGATGAAAAACGCAAATATAAGACAAACCTATTTAGGAGGATAATATGAAACTTTTTACACAGAAAGGAACTGTACATAAGATAATTATTGCAATTGTAATTGTATTATTATTTAATTTTATATCTCCCACTATTTCATCTGCAAGTGCTGCAGGAACAGCAGGAGGAATACTATTTGAGCCAATTAAAGATTTACTTTTAGTTATATCAGATGGAATTATAAATGTAACACAGAAAATGCTATTTGGAATAGATATGTCATTTCTCATACTACAATATGAACCGCAAGGAATATTTGACTGGATAGGAGAACACTTTGCAGTAATTGCAGGAGTGACAATTGGTGTGATAGTAGCAGGAGCAGGACTAGCAGGAAGTACAGTTACAGGAGGAGCAACTTTGCCTGCAATTGCAGCAGGAGTTAAGATAATAACTGGAAGTATTGCAACTGGTGTTTTATGGGGGGCAGGAACAGGAGTAGGAGTTAATGCAGTTGCTAGTATTTTTGATACTAATACACTTCCAGAAAAATTAAAATTACCAATGTTTGTGTTAAGCCCAGAAGAGATTTTTAGTAATAAAATAGCTTTATTAGATGTAAACTTTTTCAATCCTAATGAATATAAAGATATTTCTACACAAGTAGGAGAAGGATTAGAGCAAAAATCCACAGCTTTAGTATTACAACCAACTATTTCAGCATGGTATTATGCATTAAGAAATTTAGCAATAGTAGCGTTATTATCTATTTTAGTCTATACAGGTATCAGAATTATTATAAGTAGTTCAGCAGATGATAAAGCAAAATACAAACAAAGATTAATGGACTGGCTAGTTGCTATGTGTTTACTATTCTTTATGCACTATATTATGGCGTTTGCAGTAACTGTAACACAAGAAATTACAAGAGCAGTACTGTCAGTAAATAAAACCTATGTAGTAGCAATTGGCGATATAGATGAAACAAATGGAAAAAGGCAATTAAGTAAATATGTATATGAAGATGGAAAAGAAGTTTTTGACTTTAGCACAGGTTCAACAGGGGCTGTATTAAAAGATGCAGAGATTATTATTCCGGCAGTAGATGAAAATGGCAATGAAATATCAGGTAAATATTATATACAATGGCCAGGTAATTTAATGACAAAAGCTAGAATGGAATTACAGTTGGAGCCAATAGATAAATCTCAAGATGAAGTATTAATGAGACAATTTGGTTATACCTTAATTTATTTAGCATTAGTAATTTATACAATGTTATTCTTGTATAGATATTTAAAAAGATTATTAATGTTAACATTTTTAACCATTATTGCACCATTAATGGCAATGACCTATCCATTAGACAAAATGAAAGATGGTAGTGCTCAAGGATTTAATACATGGCTAAAAGAATATTTATATAACCTACTAATACAACCAGTACACTTAATTTTATATACTGTATTAATAGGTTCTGCAATAGATTTAGCAGCAGATAATTTAATTTACTCTTTAGTAGCACTAGGGTTCATCTTACAGGCAGAAAAATTATTACGTAAATTCTTTGGATTTGATAAAGCATCTACAGTAGAAGGTGGTTCTGCATTAGGAGGAGCTTTAGCAATGCAAGGACTTAATATGGTAGCTAAAGCCTTTGGAAAAGGCTCAAAAGGAGCAAAAGGCGGAGGAAAAGGTCCAGATGCAAGCAAACTGCCAGCAGGAGTAAGAAAAGGCGATAAAGGATATGACGCAGATAGCCTATATAATGGAGCATTTGGTAGCAATAGTAATAATGAAGGAGATAACAGCAATAATCCAGGAAGTGAACCTCTAGAAGGAAACAATGGAAGCCAAATAGGTGGAGAAAATGGACAAGATAGAAACAGCGGAGATACTAATACTAATTTAGGAGGCGAACCTTTAGAGGGAAATAATAGAAATACACAATCAGGAGTAGATGATAATGATATAAGATTTGCCGACCCTGGATTAGAAGCAGCAGAAGCTCTTCGTGATAATGGTTATGCAATAGAAGATGGCCTTGCTGATATTGGAGCAGAAACAGGTGAAGCCTTAAATTATAATGAAAATGATATGCTAGGCTCAAATATTCGATATGGAAATGGAACAATTGCTAGAGTAAGACCAATTCAACAAAGAAACTTTGCAAACAACGCAAATGAATTAGGAAATACTACTACACAGAGTGGAACAGTAAATGGTAGAAGTACTCTTAGAAATCGAATTTATGGGCAACAAGTTCCAAGAAATACAGGTACAGAAACATTAACAAGTGGAACAAATAATACATCTATCAATGGAGCAATAGCTAGAAATACAAACTCAAACTCTATTGATAATAGAAATACAAGAAACAGTAAATTAAGAAATATTGCTAAAACAGCTGGAAGTGCAGCAAAATATATTGGACCAAGAGCTGCTAATTTTGCAGCAAAAACTGCAGTTAAAACTACACTAGCAGGTGCAGGAGCAATGGTTGGTATGGCAGCAGGATTAGTATCAGACAATTATGGTAATGTAGGCAAATTTGGACTAGCAGGAGGCGCAGCTGGCTTAGCGATGAGCTCTGGTGCAATAGGTACTGCTGGCTCAGTAAAACAAATGGGAAATGATATGGTTGCAGCAGCAGAAAAAGAATATGCAGCTACACACACAGCAGATGAACTAGAAGCAAGACAAAACAAACAAGCAGATGCAGCTTGGATGAGAGATAAAGAAAGAGTAAAATACTACCAAGATAAAATGAATGTATCTAAAAAAGAAGCACAAAGAATTATGAAAGAAGAAGCAATAGAATATAGAAAACATGGTATTACAGATGATAAAGCTATTATAAAAGCCATGAAATATAAAGATGAAGACTTTGGAGAAAGCAGAACTTCAAAAGAGAGAATTCTTCTTGCACAACTTGCAAGTGGTGTTTCTAAACAAAAAGATATAGAACAAGTAGAAAAAGGCTTCAAGAGAAGAGGAATTAAAGAATCAGAAAGTAGAAAATATATTAATGCTATTAATAAATTTAACAACTGGTAAAATACTGTTTGTTATACCCAAAATAGCAATTTCATAGCAAAACTAAAAAACAAGGAGGGTTACGCATATGCTAAATAAACTGTTTAGAAAATACAACCAAAATAGAAAAGCAATTTGGACAGTTATCATTATGGTAGCCTTCTTTGTTATTTTGTTGCAAACCATCTTTGGCTTAATCAGGGCAGATAGAGAAAAAAGGCTTGCTAATATAGAAGATGAGGAAAATGAATTACTAAATAATAACATTCAAACATCTATAGGAAGTAATACAATCAATAATACACAAAATACTGTAAATCAAAATAATGTAAGTGAAAGCGGTACTACGAATAACAACATAAATAATCCAACAAAACTTATCAATCAATTTATAGAATATTGTAATAACAACCAAATAGATAAAGCATATGAAATGCTATCAAGTGGCTGTAAAACTGTACTATTTCCAAGCCAAGCTGACTTTCAAATTAAATATGTACAACCAGTATTTAGCATGAAAAGAACTGCTAAAATAGAGCAAGGAATGTATGGAGAAGGCATTTATAAAGTAACTTATTATTCCAATATGCTATCTAGCGGTGGCTATCAAAACGCTAATAGCATGCAAGACTACATGGTAGTCTTGCAAGAAGATGAGCAAAAAAAATTAAGTATTAATCATTTGATTGATGTACAAAACTTAAACAAAATTTCAAATGAAACACAAGTAATGATAAAATTATTACAAAAGCAAAGTTACACAGATTATGAAATTTATCAAATTCAAATTACAAACCAAACTAATCAAACAATATTAGTGTCAGAACAAAAAAGCAAAAGCTCTGTTAATTTAGTAGATCAAAATGGAGTAAATTATCCATCTAATATCGATGAGCAAGCAAAAGAAAGATTAATATTAAAACCACAAGAAACAACTATATTAGAACTAAAGTTTAATAAAATGTATAATACAAATCGAATCAATCAATCTATTCAATTTTTAAATATGATTGCAGATTACGAAGCTTACCAAAGAGGAGAAGAAGTAGAAAGAATAAATTTAAGCATTATGCTTTAGTAAATAGAGGAAAAATATGGATCATTTTAAAGAACGTTTTATAGGCACACTAAAGAAAACTAGAAAAGCAGTTTTTAATATGTTAAAAAAACCACTAAAAAGATTATTAATTGTAGCAATTGCTATTATATTAATTATCATTTCTTTAGTGGGTTCTTATGATGCCTTATTAAAACAGTTTTCAGATAAAGCAAGTGACCATATGAAAAATAACCCAGTAAAATATGATGCTAAAGGAGAATCTATTTTAATAGATGAAGAACAAATTGCAATGTTAGAAGGCTTGCTAGAAAATATGGGAACTAGCAAGGAAAGATTGCACTTAACAACTGAAGATTTAGAAAAACTATATGCAGCAGAAGTAGTTACACAAGAAATTAATAGAGGGGTTCCAGAGCAAAAAGATAAATACTATGGTAGAGTATATATTAAAAAAGCAGGTGATTCAACAGAACTAGATGATTTAAAAGACTTAACCTATATTGACTTTGAAGAATTTCAAGCATTAGATGCAAACGAAATTAGAAACTATTTTTCAATTGATGGAGATCAACTATGTGTGGCAAGTATTGTAGAAACCAATAGCTCAAATGGTGACCCTACTCAAAGCATTAATATTCATAAGTTAAATTACAAAAATCAATTAACACCATATATGATGCCATTAGAATTTTTATTAGACTTATGTATTATTACAGAAAATCCAGAATTTGTTATGGAACTAGCAGAAAAAGTCATAAACGAAACCAAAATTGTTCTTGCTGTTATGGAAGAAACCGAAACCACTATAACGGTAACTACCAAAAAATATACAGAAATGACAGAAACTTGGGTGAAAACAGATGTATGGAATAAAGAAGGTGTAAAAATTAGCCACGAAGAAGATGGACCTGATATAAGTGAAAAAGAAAAAACAGAAACTACCAGAGATAAAGTTTTTACTGTAACACCAATTGTGAAAGTAGCTTATGTAGATTCATGGTTTATAGAACAGCAATATATTTATAATAAAGTAAAAAAAGAAACAGTAACAGAAATTCCAGAAGATGATCCAAGTAATAAAATAGAAGACGAACCAAAACCAGAACATAAAAGCTATGAAGGTGTAAGTGTGGATGAAGCAGAAGATGGTACAACAACCATAGTTGAAAAAAGTGAAGTTAGCTGGAAAGTGAATATAAGGCAATCAGTAAAAATTACCAATATAAAAGTAATGTATGAACAAGGTATTACCAAAGAACCACTAGATAAAGCACAAGAATTTTTAGAGTTGTTGCAAAAACCATTTAAAAAACCAAACTCTTTCATGAAAGAAGCAGCAATAGGCGATATTGTAAGTGGAGCAGGTATTTTATTACAAATGCTAGAAGGAAACGAAAGAACACAAGCAGTAGAACACATTATGAGATATATTTTATATGTATATACAGGAGACTACTATGGTGTAACAGAACTAGACTTAAGCCTATTTGAAGCAAATGGATTTAGTACCATTTCAAGCTCTAGCTTATCTACCTATTTAAGACAATTTTCACATTCAGGAGAAGCTGCCCAATCACCAGATGGCAAGTATTATCAAATGTATGGAGATGGAGTAGGCTGGCCAACCATAGGTAATGCAGACTTACAGTGGAAATCACATCATAGTAAATTTGCGGTACCTGGAAATGTAAGAGATAATGGCGAAGAAAAATCAGTTTCTAATGTAGAAGAATTTGTAAACAGTAAATTAACAAGAGGACCAGAAGCAGAATACTCAAACATTGAAATTACTCAAATGCAAATTTATGTAGAAAAAGAATTAGTAGATAAAATTGGAGATAGTGTACAAGAAACTTACTATAACTCTGTTGTAAATAGCACGCAAGGTTTAAATTTATCAAGGCAACAATTATATGCACTAACTACCATTAGCTATAACTTTGGTCATTTACCAAAAAGAAATGGATATACTTTTAAAGAAGTATACCAAGCAGGGGCAGCAAAATATCAAGTAAACTCTCCAGAACATAACAAATTTATATGGGATAATTGGTGGAATTATCTAGAAGGAGGTTCTGCAGGTCATATACCTGCAAGAGATGCAGCCTTTGAAACCTATGTAAAAGGAGTTTATGACTTTTCACAATCAGATGCAGGTACTGTATTTGGTAGAAGTAAGTATATTTATTATACACAAGAGCAAATTAATAGAATTGACTATGCTCCAAACAAACCAATTACAAGAACACCAAGCAATGAAAAAGAAATCTTTACCTATCAAGAAAACTCAGTAGGAACTAGTGGTATAACCTCAATAGAAGGATTGGACTTAAATACTTATACAAGTGCAGCGGGAAAAACATTTATAGAATATAAGCAAAATGCAGGACCATGGGCAAATAAACCTTATGGTGATGGAACAATTGCAGGTCAAGGCTGTAGTATTACATCATTAGCAATTGTTGCAAGTGCATATGGCTATAACTATACACCAGATAGATGGTCTAGCAACAGTTTAACAAGTATTATTGGTCAAGCACAAAAAATGGCTTCTAAGAGTAGCATAGTAAACTTATCTGCAAGTAAAAATGTGCCTAAAAAAAATAAAAAAGATATACAAGAGCATTTAAAATCAGGAGAGCCAGTTATTATACATGTACTAGGTGGCAAAAAAGGTGGAACTAATCCTTATACTTCTAACCAACACTGGATGGTATTGTTAGAGGTAAGTGGAGATGGAAAACAAGTATATGTTTCAAATCCATATGTTAATAAATCAAATGGATGGGCAGATATAGATACAGTACTTATTTCGTTAAAGGCATATATTAAGGTAAGTAAGTAAGCGTTACCATTCATACTTAATAAGAATAATATGAATCAAAAAAGGAGGTACCAAACTTTGGAAAAGATAAAAAAATGGATTATTATTTTAGTAGTGATGATGATAATACTAGTAATAGCTTTTATCATACTTTTAAATTTTCAAAAAAATAAAGATAGCGTATCTCCTGGAGATTTATTAGGAGAAGCAGAAGAATCAGTAGAAATTGAAGCAAATGTGGTAGTAGTAAAAGATAATAATACTTTTTACACCATAGAAAAAAATATGCAAAACTATTTTCTTTATTTAAAAGTAGGAAATAGTCAGGCAGTATATCAAATGCTATCACAAAACTATTTAGAAAAAAATAGCTTAACGGCTGAAAATGTATTAAACAATCTTTCTAAAATACAATCAGCAGACTATGAATTTTCTTTAAAACAACTATATTTAAATGATAGTACCACATATCCTGTTTATTATGCCAAAGGAGAAGTACTAGAAAACACAAAAAAGCAAGAACATTATTTGATTATCTATGTTGACCAAATAACAGCAAGTATAGCAGTAGAGCCAATTAATAAACAAGAATATGAAACAAGAATAAAAAGTAATAAGCAAAACGAAGAAAAACAAATACAAAGAAATGAATATAATAAACTTACGCAAACATCTATAAATAACGAAGAAATAGCAAAAAAATATTTTAAAAATTATATTTACAATGCTATTCATGATGTAAATGCAGCCTATAACTCATTAGAAGGACAATACAAAAAAGCAAAATATGGAAGTATAGAAAAATATAAAAAACATATTGCAAGCAAACAGCAAGAACTAACTTCGATGGATATTTATAGTATTAAAAAACAAGAAGACTTTCAAACAGAAGAGCAATATATAGAATATCTTGCAAAACTAGAGCAAAAAGGATTACACCAATATTCTGTAAGCAAAGAGGCAAATTACACACAATATGTATGTATTGATGACTATGGAAATTATTATATATTTAACGAAACAGCACCAATGCAATACAGTGTTATATTAGACACATATACCATAGACCTACCACAATTTACAGCAAAATATGCAAACTCAACGGCAGAACAAAAAGTACTTTTGAATATTCAAAAATTCTTTGAAGCAATTAATACAGGAGATTATAAATATGCATACAGTAAATTAGACCAAACCTTTAAAACCAATAACTTTAGCACTGAACTAGCATTTGAAAATTACGTAAAAACAAACTTTTTTGTACAAAATAAATTAGCAGTAGGAAAGCCAGACGTGCAAAATGACCTATATATTTATCAAATTACCATTACAGATGCATCAGGAAAAAATACAAATAAAATTACTAAGAGTTTTGTAATGCAATTAAAAGAAGGAACAAATTTTGTAATGTCTTTTAGTAAGTAATAAGAAAATTTTCTATAAAAAGTTCTTAAATAAATATTATATAAGGAGAAATACAATGCAAGAAAGACAAAACGATGAGACTATGCAAAAAATGTTACAAATTGCAGACTTAATAGAACAAGGAAAAGAAAAGCAAGAAGCAAAAGTACAAACCGTTCATTATTACAAAGACTTTACATTTGAAGGAAGCGGTTTAGCAGAGAAAAATCTATTTGTTGCCAAAATAGAAAGTGAAAAAGAAAATACAATTACCTATGAAATTTACTCTGGCAAAACAAATAGCTTAATTGCAACCGTAGATACACAAGGCAAATTACATTTCATGCCAGAATATATAGAAAGCCTAAAACAAATTGATACAAGATATGTAAAAATGCTAAAACTAGAAAATTTGCAATTTGAATTACCACAAGAATTAGAAAAAGAAGATAGAGTTTTAGTAAGGCAAGAAAGAGAACATATCGTATCAAAACAAAAGGCGCAAAAAAACAAAGAAGAGCTACAAGCAGAAGAAAAGCAAGAAGAACAAGAAGAAATACAAGAAAATGAACAAAAAGCGAAAAATAAAGAAGATAAAAAAGAACAAATAGCACAAGATAAAAAAGAACAAATAGCACAAGATAAAAAAGTATCTTCTCATAATATTTTAATTGTAAAAGAAAATAGCAATTTATATAAAGATCATCCAAACCTAGAGCCTAATCTATTCTTTTACCGTGATGCACAAGGGGTTGTAAAAGCAGAATACATAGATGAAAATGGACAAATACATACCTCTAAATATTTTGAAGAATCAACCACTGGGCTAAGAGAGCAAACTGTTAGCCTAGGAGATGATGGAAGCCCAGTTACCAAACAAGTGCCATCACAGGTAATGAAAACAAAAGGATTAAACAGTGCAGATAAAGACATTAGGGATATACGTATTTGTATTAACTTTGACCAATATGGGTATTTGCAATTAGAAGAAGCAAGACAAGGAAAAAACGGAGAATGGCTATCACACGATATAGAAGTAAAAGGTAGAAATTACAATTCTCATGAAGTAAATGAACAGACATCAATTAAAACGAGAAAAGCAGATCCAGATAAACAAACAAAGGCATACGAAAAAACAGCAGACACAGGTCTTGCAAAAGATGAAGATGGTGTACAATATAGTGAAATGTACTTAATAGCTCATGCCAAAGAGTTTGTAGAAAGCTTAATACAAGAAGGTTATCAAAGACCAGAAGCCGTACAAATAGTAAACTATGTTATAGGCGAAGAAAAGTTAACATTAGAGCAAGCAAAAGAAAAAGTAAATGAGGAAATAGAAAAGGAACCAAAACACTCAAAACAGCAAGAAAAAACTCTGCAAGAAGAAAAGGAGCAAGAAGATGAAGAAAGAACCCCTTGGGGAGATGCCGAAGCAAGAAGATTAAGAAAACAATAAAATATCAATTTTATAGGTGTTCTCAATATGAATGCCTATATTTTTTTAATATCTGTACTATGGGGAACTATCAAAGAAAGTTTGCCAGAATTAAAAGATAACTTAAAAGATATTATAATAAATGATACAGATAATATATTTTAAATAATATAAGATTGAAAAATTAAAGTTTAATCATTAAAATTTTTAGACTTAGAAATATAACTTTTAGAGAAATAGCATAAAAATTACCTAATACAATATAATGTAAAAGGTGATTTTTTTATGAAATATAATACCAAAAAGGTAAAGTCAGCAAATAAGAATGAGGTAATAGCAAAAGTGGGAATATGCCTATTAATTCTTTGGCTCATAGCATTCCACACCATATCATATGCAAATTTGGAAGATAATGAAATAGTAGACTTAAAATCTATTACAAACGAAACTGTAGAAACTGCAAAACAAGTAGATAATAAACCAAATTTAAATGCAAGAATTGGGCTCATTTTTGACAGAAATTCCAAAACAATTTTATATGAGAAAAATGGAAAAAAGCAAGTTCCTATGGCGAGTACCACGAAAATCATGACTTCGATAGTGGTGCTAGAAAATGCAAATTTAAAAGAAGTAGTTACCATTGATAAAAAAGCAGCAGGAACAGGAGGTTCTAGGTTAGAACTAAAGACGAATGATAAAATTACAGTACATGACCTATTATATGGTTTAATGCTAAGGTCTGGTAATGATGCAGCAGTAGCACTAGCAAATCATGTTGGTGGAAGTGTAGAAGGATTTAGTAAAATGATGAACCAAAAAGCACAAGAAATGGGACTAACCAATAGCCACTTTGTAACACCACATGGACTTGATCAAGAAGAACATTATACTACTGCGTATGAACTTGCTTGTATGGCAGACTACGCTCTACAAATTCCCAAATTTAAAGAAATAGTAGGAACTAAAAACTACAATATTACGATTAATGGACAATCAAGAACCATATCTAATACAAATGAACTGTTAGGTAATTTAAATGGCGTATATGGAATAAAAACAGGGTTTACCAATGGAGCTGGTAGGTGTTTAGTAACGGGTTGCAAAAGAGGAAACTTAGATATAATTACAGTAGTATTAGGAGCAGACACTAAAAAAATTAGAACAGCAGATAGCATAAAATTAATCGAATATGCATATAAAAATTATGAGGTTGTTAATGTAGAAAAAATAGTAAAAGAACAATTTGAAAAATGGAAACAATTAAATGAAAAGCGCATATATATAAATAAAGCTAAAACAAATGAAGTACCATTACAACTAAAAAAACTAGAATTTAGCCAAATGGCAGTAGAAAAAACAAAAGAAGATAATATTACAATTGAAATAAACTCATTGTATTATTTAGAAGCACCAGTGGAAGAAAATGCTGTGATAGGCAGTGTAAAAGTGCAAATAGCCGGTAAGACAATAGCTGTCTTAGATATTACTCTGCAAGAGAAAATAGACAAAAAAGAGATTTTGGATTATTTTATAGATTTTTTATCATTAGTACCTTGACTTTTTCAAAAAAATTTGCTATGACTTATGTTGCTGGGCTAGCTACGACATTATTAGAAATTTTGAGATTT
>CAMSEM010000008.1 GCA_947057505.1 uncultured Clostridium sp.
TTTCCATGAGATAGTGTTTTTCCACAAATATCACATTTTGCCATTTAAATGCACCTCCTATATGCAAAAATTAAAATCGACTATTAATAACTATATCATAATTATGAAAAAAATACAAGGGTTTTTGAAAATAAAGTTTGGAAAATATGTAAATGCAGCATGCTTGACAATAAAAAACAACTAACATATACTAAGCGTAGTAGCAACAAACATAGTACAACATGGAATTATATAAACTTTATACTGCGTTGTAAGAACATTTTATTGTATAACATTATTGATAGATATATAATAATAAAATAAATGAAAAAAGAATAAAACACTTGAATGAAGCAAAATAGACAAAGGAAAAGGGGAAAAATTATGAGAGAAAGAAATAAAAAAATTATACAAGAAAAAGGTATTACTTTAATTGCACTAGTTGTAACAATTGTAGTACTTTTAGTTCTAGCAGGAGTAAGCATTGTAGTGCTATTTGGAGATAATGGAATTATTAAACAAGCTAATGAAAGTAGCCTTCAAACCTAATAGCACTAAATATGCAACAAAATATGAAAATAATACAGAATATTATAACTGTGCTACTGTTTATAACGTTGGTAAAACAGGCGATGCAACCAAGGAGGTATTTAATAAAGTTTCTTCTTATGCTTGGTTTCATGATGATTTAAGTTTTCCATTTTGGCAATCCCCTTTTTTACGCAAGTAGGGATAAATACTATAGTTAGGGGGATTTTTGCTTGTGCAGCATCTAATGGAGAAGCTAGTGATAATGGATTTAGGACAGTACTTGTGCCATAGTGATTTGAGTCTTGAAAAATTTTTATGAGGATTATTTAGAAATTTTTATAACTAATAAAAATACAAAAACTTATAGTCATTTTTATCATTTCTTGATATAATACTAAAGTATAAAAAATATCATAAAAAGAGGTATAAACAATGGCTATTATAGAAAGAAAATATAGAATTGATATAGAACACGTTGGAAAAGATAGTGTATTAACCAACCGTGGAATTTTAAGTTTAATGGAAAGCATAGCTTGCCTTCATTCAGATATGGTTGGTTATGGAATTAATCAAATAGAGCAAACGCATCTTACTTGGGTACTATTACATTGGAAGGTAAAAGTGTTTAAAAGAGTGGGGTATGGAGCAGAGGTAACAGTAAAAACGTGGGCTAGTTACTCTAAACGTTTTTCTACACTTCGTGATTTTGAAATGTATGATGATGTAGGAAACCTAATTTGTATTGCAAGTTCTAAGTGGGCACTGATTGATATTAATACCAAAAGCATTACAAAAATATCAGAAGAAATCATAGGAAAGTATGAGCCAGAACTAAAAAGTGTATTTGAAGTAGAAGACATCCCTAAAATAAAAATGCCAAACATAATAGGAGAGCCAGCATTTTCTTTTAAAGTACAAAGAAAAGATATTGATGTAAACAATCATATTCATAATACTTATTATTTAGACTATGCGTATGAAGCATTACCACAAAATGTATATGAACAAAAAGAGGCAAACAAATTTGAAATTATGTATAAATCTGGTGCAAAACTAGGAAATGAGGTTGATTGTTACTACATAAATGAAGATAAATCACACCTTGTAGTATTACAAGGTGTAGAAAAATTACATGCTATTGTTAAATTGGAATTTTAGTAAAAAATAAAAAGTACAATTTACGCTTAATTGTTACTATTTTCACATAAATCTTTAATGACTTCTCCAGCAAGAATAAGACCTGCACAAGAAGGAACGAAGCTAATACTTGCAGGGATTCTAGCAAAAGCACTTTCTGTATTTACTCTTGAAGGTAGTTCTTTAGAATAAACTACTTTTAAATGTGAAATACCTCTGTTTTTTAACTCTTTTCTAATTACTTTAGCAAGCGGACATACAGAGGTTTTAGTGATATCTGTTACTTCAAATTTTGTTGGGTCTAATTTATTACCAGTACCCATAGAAGAAATAATAGGTATATGATGTAAAGTAGCCATTTCAATTAAACAAAGTTTAGAAGAAACAGAATCTATAGCATCTACTATGTAATCATAAGTGTTTGAAATTAGGTAAGAGGCATTTTCGCTATTAAAAAATTCCTGATAAGTTATAACTTGTGCAGAAGGATTAATTTTTAAAATTCTTTCTTTAGCCACCTCTACTTTTGCCCTTCCAACTGTAGTGGTATCTGCTATTAATTGTCTGTTAATATTTGTAATATCTACGGTATCATTATCAATTAAAACAATAGTACCAATACCGCATGCGTGCCAAAGCCTCTACTGCAAAAGAACCAACACCACCACAACCAAATACAGCAACTGTAGAATTTTTTAAAAGCTCTACAGATTGTTTTCCTATTAATAATTCTGTTCGAGAAAGCCAATTTTCCATATATTTTACTCCTAAATTTATTTATTTTTATTATATTGGTATGTTATAATAAGTGTTAGAAAAGGAAACTACACACTCTAGAATTTCCTTTCATAACATACATATTATAACATCAATTAAAATTAACTGTCAACAAAAAAACAAACAAAAATTTGCGAATATACTTGCAATTTTTTTTTATTATGATAAAATAAGAAAAACATAAGAAGGGAGTGCATGGTTAAGCTAGCTATATCATGCAAGAAAAAATGATAGCATATATTAAAGGAAATTTAGAAATAAAAACAAAGCAATATATTGTAATAGAAGTAGCAGGTATTGGCTATAAAATTTTTATGTCAGAAAGCGCTATTCAAAAGGTTGGAGAAATAGGACAAACAGTTAAAATTCATACCTATATGAAAGTTAGAGAAGATGATGTTAGCTTATATGGATTTATTACCAATGAAGAATTACGTATGTTTGAGCTACTACTTGGTGTTAGTGGAATAGGAGCAAAAAGTGCACTTACTATTTTATCTAATGTTACACCATCTAGTTTTGCTCTGGCCGTTATTACAAGTGATGTTAATATATTAAAAAAATTATCAGGTATTGGTCCAAAAACGGCGCAAAGGGTTATTTTAGAGCTAAAAGATAAACTAAAGAAAGAACAAGAACTAATAGGAAAAGACAAAAAAGAGCAAACAACTTTTGAACAAGGCATGGCAGATGATGAAAAAATAGCAGAGGCAATCAGTGCACTTCAAGTTTTAGGCTATACTAGAAAAGAAATAGCAGATGCATTAGCTAATGTAAACATGGCATCTTTAACACTAGAAGAAATTATAAAACAAGGCTTAGGAAACTTAGCTAAAAGTTTATAAAAATATATTACTAAGTATTCAAAGTATATTGCTATTTCAATTCTAATTTATAATGATTGAAATAGCCTAAGAATCTTACCCAAAAATGTAATATATATATTTAGTGAAAAATAAAACAATTAACAAGGAGACTAACATATGGACTTAAATAAACCACTTGCCTATCGTATGGCACCCAAAAAATTAGAAGAATATATTGGGCAAGAGCACATTTTAGGAAAAGACAAAATTTTGTATAGAACCGTAAAAGCAGATAGGCTCTCTAGCATTATTCTTTGGGGACCACCAGGGTGTGGCAAAACCTCACTTGCTAGAGTTATTAGTAATACTACCAAATATAAATTTTTAAAAATTAATGCAGTAACTTCTGGAATTGCAGATATAAAGCAAGCAATTGAAACAGCACAAAATGTGTTACTAAATCCATCTGGAAAATGTATTTTGTTTATAGATGAAATTCATCGCTTTAATAAGTTACAACAAGATGCACTTTTACCATATGTTGAAAATGGTACTGTTATTTTAATTGGAGCAACCACAGAAAATCCTTATTTTGAAGTTAATAAAGCGCTTATTTCAAGGTCTATGGTATTTCATCTAAACCCATTAACAGAAAAAGATATTTTTCAAGCATTAAAAAGATCTTTGACTGCTGAAGAGGGGCTTGGTAGCTATCACATTCAAATAGAAGAAGACACCTTAAGAAAAATTGCACAGACCTCTAATGGAGATGTTAGAACTGCTTTAAATGGGCTAGAGGTAGCTGTACTTACTACCAAAATGGATAGTAATGGAGTAATTACTATTACAAACGAAATTGCGAAAGAATGTGTACAAACTAGAAAAGCCGTATTTGATAAAAATGGAGATAGCCATTATGATAATATTAGTGCTTTTATTAAATCATTACGTGGAAGTGATCCAGATGCAGCACTTTTTTATTTAGCAAGGGCTTTAAATGCAGGAGAAGATCCTGTTTTTATGGCAAGAAGAATTGTAATTAGTGCAGCAGAAGATGTAGGCATGGCAAACCCAAATGCTTTAGTAATAGCAACTTCATGCATGCAAGCAGTAACCATGGTAGGGATGCCAGAAGCAAGAATTATTTTAGCAGAAGCGGCAGTATATATAGCAACATCTAAAAAATCAAATGCAGCATATTTAGGAATAAATAGAGCCCTGCAAGATGTGGCTAATAAAGACACAGGTACCATACCAATGCATATTAGAAATGCACCTGTTGAGCGGAATGGCAAAAGAAGGCTATGGTGTAGGCTATAAATATCCACATGACTATCCAGGACATGTAGTAGAGCAACAATACTTGCCAGATAAAATGCTTGGAACTAAGTATTATATAAAAGATGATACAGTAGAATAAAGTGTTACTTATACAATAAAAAGAGTATCTTTATAGATACTCTTTTTATATAAGCAAGAATAAATAAAATAATGATTTATTCTCTACTCAATTTAATATTAAATTAATCTTTTTTCTTATCTTTTACTATTTCAGAAATAGCGCCTAAAGAACTTAAAGCTTTGGTTGCTTCAAAAGGAATAAATACTTTATTAGCTTCCCCATTAGCAACTTCTTTTAATGCTTCTAATGATTTTAATTGAACTAACTTGTCATCTGGATTTGCCTTCATCATAGCATCATAAACCATATGTATTTCTTGGGCTTTAGCTTCAGCCACTTTTTTAATAGCTTCAGCCTCACCAGCGGCTCTTCTAATTTTAGATTCTTTATCAGCCTCAGCCTCTAAAATAGCTGCTTCTTTTTTACCTTCTGCAAGAGTAATTGCAGATTGTCTTTCACCTTCTGCTTGTAAAATTAAAGCTCTTTTATTTCTCTCTGCATTCATTTGTTTTTCCATTGCATCACGAATGTCAGCAGGTGGAGTAATATCTTTAATTTCTACTCTGTCTACTTTACAACCCCATTGATCTGTTGCTTCATCTAAAATAACTCTTAAACGGTCATTGATAGCATCTCTTGAACTAAATGTGTCATCTAAGTCCATTTTACCAACAATATCACGAATAGTAGTAATTGCTAGGTATTCAATACCTTTCTTTAAATTTTGAATTTCATAAACTGCTTTTGCAGGGTCTGTAATTTTGTAGAATACTACAGTATCAATTGTAATAGTAACATTATCTTGTGTAATAACACCTTGTGGTGGAATATCCATAGTTTGTTGCTTTAAGCTAACTACACTACGAACATGATCAACAAAAGGAATGATAATAGTTAAGCCAGCATCAGCCACTTTGTGGAATTTACCAAGCCTTTCTATAATATACACTTCAGATTGTTTTACAATTTTAATAGTATTAAATGCAATAATTAAAATAATAACTAATAGTACTAATAAAACCCATAACATAAAAATTCCTCCTTTTAATTTAAAAATATATATTAAAATATTAATAACAAATTAAACTTTTGCTTCTTCTTTTTCAGCATTTGAAATATGTAATCTATCAGTTGTAACAACTGCTTTTACACCATCAATTTTTAAAATAAATACTTCTGTATCTTTTTTTATGATTTCATTAGCTTCACATTTTGCAGACCAAACTTGACCATCTACCTTAATTTGACCAGTACCTAAAGTAGGGTTAATATCTTGTAAAACAATTGCTTTTTTGTTTACAATGGCAAAGGCATTTGTTACAATAGTTTTATCCTTTTTGGTAAATTTTTTAACAAGAGGTCTAGTAAATAGAATAAACAAAGTAGAAGTTAATACAAATACTGTAGTTTGTATTATAATATTATCTGTTATAAAACTGGTAAGCATAGCACATAAACTGCCAAGTCCTAACCAAAAAATTAAAAATCCTACAGTTATAATTTCGGCAATCATAAAAATACCAGCTAAAATCAACCAAACATACCACATAATAGGGTACCTCCAAACTTATTATTAAAATATTTTTCAACATATTTATTATACTATATTCTTTATAAAAAAGGAATATGTTTCAAGAAATTTGTCGAATAAATGTTACTATTTATAGGATAAGAATCAAAATATTCATAAAAATACTATATTTTTATGGCAAAAAATGTTATACTAAAAAAGAAGAAAATAAAATGAGGAAAAAAATGAAAACATTATATGAAATATTAGAGGTAAGTGAAAATGCCTCACAAGAAATAATAGAAAAAGCATATAGAGTATTAGCAAAAAAGTATCATCCAGATTTACAACCACAAGAAAAAAAGCAAGATGCAGAACAAAAAATGAAAATGCTAAATGAAGCATATAGTATTTTAAGCAATACTATCAAAAGAAAATCATATGATGAGAAATTGCAAGAGCAAAGAAAACAAGAAATAAATTTCTACTATGAAAATACCTTAAATAAACCAGAAATAAAAAAGCAACAATATCAAACAACAGCAGAAAATCAAAATAATAAAGAAGATATAAAAGGTAAGCAAGAAGAAAAAAAGGCTAGAGAAGAAAAAATAGAAAAACAGAAAAAGTATGAGCAAGAAATACAGGAAAATATGCAAGCACAATATGAGCAAAAATACCAACAGGCTTATGAAGGGTATTTAAGAAGTTTAGGTTATAAAATAAAGTATAAATGGACATGGGAAAATTACAAAGACTTTATGATTACTATTTTAATTATTATTGCAATTGGTGTATTTTTTTGGTTCTTACCACCAACACATAACATGATAGTGGAGTTTTACGAGTCAAATCCAATTATTAAAACAATAGCAGATGTAATTGGTAATATATTTTTAGGCATTTGGAATGCTATTTGCTCTATTTTTAGGTAAACACTTAGTTACTTATAGATTCTTGTAATATAGTAATTTTTCCTCTACGCCATGGACGCTCATGCTATTTTAATTTTGCTTAATAGCAAAATTAAAACACCTTACTACTCTTACAAAATTCTATATCACAAAGATTTTGACTTGAAGCTACTAAATAATTAAATTTTTAGGTAAAAAATCAAAAGCATCTCTTGATTTTAGTAAAAAAAAATGCTAGAATAGATAACATGAATAAAATAAAAAGCCATTGAAAAAGCAAAGTAGGTAAAAGAAATATAAAAAAGAGAGATAAACAATAGCTGAAAGTTTATTATTATAACTTTTATACGAAATTTCACTTTAGAGGTCTTTTTTTGAAAAACAATGAAAAGCTTAAAAACCTAAAAGCTAGTAATAGTTTAAGTAGAAAAAAGCGCTAGCAACGTTATAGCTACAATAAGGTTAATTACTTGTAAAAACTACTCATATAACTGTAAAGGTTAACAAATAGTAAGTAGAAAAGTAAATTAATAAACTTTAGGTGGTACCACGAGTTATTTCGTCCTAATATAGGGCAAATAACTCGTTTTTTGATGGTAAATAAAATAATATAGTTATTTGTTAGAAAATAAACTAGTAATGTAAACAAAAAACAATAACTAAAAAATAAAAAAGGAGAGGAAAGGTAGAAAATGAAAGAACAACTAGAACAAATTAGAACAAATGCTACAAGTAAAATTGAGCAAGCACAAGATGCAAAAAGCTTAGATGAGGTACGAGTAAAATACCTAGGAAAAAAAGGTGAGCTAACAGCAGTATTAAGAGGAATGGGAGCATTAAGTCCAGAAGAAAGACCAATCATTGGAAGTTTAGTTAATCAAATAAGAGATGAATTAGAATCTAAAATTAAGCAAGGAGAAGAACACTTTGCAAACTTGGAAATAGAAAAAAAATTACAAGAAGAAAATATAGATGTAACAATGCCAAGTAAAAAAGTAGAATTAGGAAGTATCCATCCAATTACACAAATTATTAATGATGTAAAAGAAATATTTATAGGAATGGGATATGAAATTGCAGATGGACCAGAAATTGAGCTTGCAACATATAACTTTGATAAACTAAACACACCAGTAGACCATCCAGCAAGGGATATCCAAGACACATTTTACATTACAGAAGATATTGTACTTCGCTCACAAACATCACCAGTACAAGCAAGAGTAATGGAAAACACAAAACCACCAATTAAAGTAATTTGTCCAGGAGCAGTATATCGTTCAGACAGTGTAGATGCAACCCACTCACCAGTATTCCATCAAATAGAAGGACTAGTAATAGACAAAAACATTTCTATGGCAGACTTAAAAGGAACTTTAGAAATGTTTACTAAAAAATGCTTAGGAGAAAAAACGCAAATAAGATTTAGACCACACCATTTCCCATTTACAGAACCAAGTGCCGAAGCAGATGTATCATGTTTCGTATGTGGTGGAAAAGGCTGTAGAGTATGTAAAGGAGAAGGTTGGATAGAACTATTAGGCTGTGGAATGGTACATCCAAATGTACTAAGAAATTGCGGAATCAATCCAGAAGAATATTCAGGATTTGCCTTTGGCTTTGGTGTAGAAAGAATAGCTATGGCAAAATTCGGCATTGATGATATGCGTTTATTATATGAAAACGATGTCAGATTTTTGAAACAGTTTTAGGGACGGTGGTCAGTCACCCTTTTTAGGGGAGTTTGGGACAGGTCTTTATATACTATAATATATAACTTAAGTAAAACAATAGAATAGACAAGAAAATAATTTGAAAATGGGATGTGTCCCAAGATACCCTAAAAAGGGTGACTTGGACCCATCCCCAAGGAGGAAAAAAATGAAAGCAAGTATAGAATGGTTAAGCGAATATGCTGATATAAATGTAGAGCCTAAAGAATTAGGAGATATTCTTACTATGACAGGTTCTAAAGTAGAAACAATAGATGAACTAGGTGGAGATATAAACAATGTTGTGGTTGGTAAAATTTTAGAAATCAAACAACATGAAGATTCAGACCATTTAGTGGTAACAAAAGTGGATATTGGGAATGGAGAGATAGTACAAATTGTAACTGGCGCTAATAATATCCATGAAGGTGATTTAGTTCCAATTGCAAAGGATGGTTCTAATTTGCCTGGTGGCATTGAAATTAAAAAAGGTAAATTAAGAGGCGTAGAGTCTTGCGGAATGATGTGTAGTGTAGGAGAGTTAGGATTAGATATTCATAATTATCCAGACCAAATTGAAAATGGTATTATGATTTTAAAACCAGAATTAGAACAATATATTGGAAATGACATTACAGAGGTTTTAGATTTAAAAGAAACTGTGATTGATTTTGAAATTACACCGAATAGACCAGATTGTTTATCAATAGAAGGTTTAGGAAGAGAAACTGCGGTTTCTTTAGGTGTACCTTTTAAAAATCCACACAAAAATATAGATGAAATGCAAGTGGAAAATAAACAAAACTTAGAAGGGATAACTGTTGAAATTACTGCACCAGACTTATGCTACCGTTACATTGCAAGAGTAGTAAAAAATGTAAAAGTTGCACCTTCTCCAGAATGGATGGTAAAAAGGTTAAACAGCTGTGGCATTAGGGCAATTAATAACATTGTAGATATTACAAACTATGTTATGCTAGAAATGGGGCAACCTATGCATGCATTTGACATTAATTCTATTGAAGGAAAGCATATTACCATTAGAAGAGCAAACAAAAATGAAAAAATTATTACACTAGATGATCAAGAAAGAACTTTAAATGAAACTATGTTAGTAATTGCAGATAGCAAAAAGCCAGTTGCCATTGCAGGCGTTATGGGTGGTCAAAATTCAGAGATTGAAAGTGATACTACTACTGTAGTATTTGAATCAGCAGTATTTTATGGTGGAAATATTAGAAAAACTGCAAAGGCAGTAGGATTGAGAACAGAAGCATCAGCACGTTATGAAAAAGGATTATCACCTGAAAATGCGATAAGAGCAGTAAATAGAGCTGTTGAATTAGTAGAACTTCTAGGCGCAGGTGAAACGGTAGAAGGAAAAGTAGATGTTTATCCAACAAAACAAAAAGTAAATAAAATTCCACTACAAGTAGATAGAATTAATGGCTTACTTGGAACTACTTTAAACAAAGAAGAAATGATTACTATTTTAGAAAAATTAGATATGAAAATAGAAAATAATTGTGTGATTCCACCATATTTTAGACAAGATGTAGAACAATTAGCAGATGTGGCAGAAGAAGTTTTAAGATTTTATGGATATGATAAATTAGGAACAACACTAATCAATGCAGAAACCACTTTAGGTGGTAAAAATAAAGAACAAAAAATAACAGATGAAGTAGCAAAATTTTTAGTAGATAGTGGACTATCTGAAATTTGTACCTATGGTTTCTTAAGTGAAAAAGATTTAGCAAAATGTAATATGACAGGTGATAATATTTATTTAAAAGAAGCAATTAAAGTACAAAATCCATTAAGTGAAGACTATACTACGATGAAAACAACATCTATACCAACCATGATGAAAACACTTGAAATTAATAACAATCACAAGAATAAAGAAGTAAAATTGTTTGATTTAGCTACAATATATCAAGATAAAAGTGGTGCAATTGCAAATGGAAAATTACCAGAAGAAAGTAATATTTTAACAATTGGTATGTATAGTGAAAAAGAAGACTTTTATACTTTAAAAGGCTTAGTAGAAAACATATTAGAATTAGCTGGAATTGCCAAGCTAGATATTAGAAAAGAAACAAATAATCAAATGTATCACCCAGGCAGGTGCGCTAATTTCCATGTAGGAAATGATATTATTGCTACTATTGGTGAAGCAAACCCACTACTTACAAGAAATTATGAAATTTCACAAAGGGTATTACTTGCAGAAATTAACTTAGATAAAATTGCAAAATATGCTAGAAAAAATCAAAAATATGTACCAATTACAAAGTTCCCAGCAGTAGAAAGAGATATAGCGATGGTATTAGAGGAAAATGTAGAAGTTGGAGAAATAGAAAAAGTTATTCAAAAGAAAGCCAAAAAACTTTTAGAAGAAGCAAAACTATTTGATGTATACAGAAGTGAAAAATTAGGAGAAAACAAGAAAAGTGTTGCATATAGCTTAAAATTTAGAGTGCCAGATAGAACCCTAAAAGATGAAGAAGTAAATGATGTAATGCAACAAATTATTACAGAACTAGAAAAAACTTTAGGTGCAGAACTTAGAAAATAAGAAGGAGAAGAGAAAATGAAATATCAAATTGAAGGAAAAACAGTACCCACAGTAGCAGTAACTTTAAATAATGGAGAAAGCATGTATACCCAAAAGGGCGGCATGACATGGCAAACAGAAGGAATTGCAATGGCTACAAATGCTAGAGGCGGAGTAATGAAAAGCTTAGGAAGAATGTTTTCAGGAGAGTCTATTTTCATGACAACCTATACAGCACAAAGGGATAATGCAACAGTAGCATTTGCTACAACAGTGCCTGGTGATATTGTTCCAATTGACATGACAAAATATCAAAATGGTATGTTGTTACAAAAAGGAGCTTTTTTATGTGCAGAGCCAGGTGTTAATTTAAGTGTAGCTTTTACTAAAAGATTTTCAGCAGGTTTATTTGGAGGAGAAGGATTTATTCTTCAAAAAGCACAAGGAAATGGAATGTTATTTTTAGAAATTGATGGGGATCCAATTGAAAAAGTATTAGCACCAGGAGAAGTTTTAAAAGTAGACACAGGAAATGTAGCAGCTTTTGAATCCACAGTATCTTATGAAATTGAAACAATCAAAGGACTAGGAAATATCTTTTTAGGTGGAGAAGGACTATTTTTAACAAAATTAGTAGGACCAGGAAAGGTTATTTTACAATCACAAAATTTTGGAGACTTTGCAGGAAGAATAGCATCATTAATACCAAGAGGAAACTAAAAGTTATATCAAAAAAGTGTATAAAATTAACTAAAAAATGTTAATCTTATACACTTTTCTTAAAGTATCTAAAAATTCTCAATCCACTTATTTAAAATAGCTTTTGCAATATTCTCTGTTTGGTGGTCTTTATCAAAAACAGGATTAAACTCTACTAAATCAGCCGATTTTATGCTACCTTTATATTTTACAATTTCATCTACTAAGCTGTAAGTTTGCTCTAAATTAATTCCATTTGCAGCTGGAACAGAAACGCCTGGTGCAACTTGTGGGTCAATTAAATCTAAGTCAAAACTAATATGCACTCCATTAGTTCCATTAGATGCAATTTCAAAAGCTTTTTTACAAATAACATCAGTACCTTGTTCCTCAATATCTTTTGTAGAAAACACGGTAACACCGCTATTTAAAATATTTTCCCATTCCCAAGGGTCAATATCTCTGCCACCCACAATAACTGTATTTTTAGGATTGTAAAAAGGTCCATCATGAAAAGGAGATAAAATATCTTTTTCATAATGAGTAGCAACAGCAAGAGGTAATCCATGTAAATTACCAGTAACAGAGGTTTGATAGGTATTAAAATCTGCATGTGAATCAAACCAAATAATACCTAAATTTTTGTGTTTTTTAATAGAAGCTAAACTAGAAGCAATAGCAATAATATGATCACCACCCACAGTTAGTGGGAATTTACCACTTTCTATCACTTTACATACTAACTCATAAAGATTGGTATTAAATTCATCAATAGGTAGTAAATTTCTTTTTTCATTGATAGTATCTAAAGCTTTTACACTAAGAACTAAATCATGCATTTTTTTATGATAGTTTTTAGCTTCAAAATCATTCATATTTTGCTCAAAATGCAATTCTTGCATTTTAAGTAAAAGAGAATTAAATTCTTTTACAAAATCATACATTTCTTGTTTGTTGGTATTAGGTTCTTTTGCATTGGATACTTCTTTTTGCTGTTCATTTTTTACAGTATATATACTACTAATATGATTAGAAGTTAAATCTTTTGTTAAAATTTGAGGGGCAAGTCCTGCTCCATCTACATTAACACCTAAATCAGTACAAGCATTAATTAGTGCTATTTTTTTCATGATTACTTTCCATTCCTTTTTTATTTATAAAATTTCTCAAAACATTATAGCATACTTCATAAAAAAAGCTAGAAGTTTTTAGAAAAATTATTAAGAAAAGTGAAAATGTAAATTTACAAAGTAAGTTTGAAACTAAGTGCATTTTTGTAAGTGCTCAGTGCTAGTATTTTACGGAGAATAAATAATTACCAATTTTTGCCGAAAATTGTAAAAATAGTATTGACAATGAATGGGAAAAGAAGTTATACTTAGTTTAAAGTTAAATTCAAGGTAAAGTTAAATCATATTATTTTATTTTTCGACAAAAAATTACATAATCAAACATAAAAATTAAATTACAACAAATAAAAACTAATAACTAGGAGGTAAAGTGAATATACAAATATTTAATTATCAAGATTATTTAAAATATCAATACTTCTTAAAAGTACAAAATACTATAGAAAATGTAAATGGTGAATTTTGTGTTTGTGAAGAAGAAGAAACATATCATTTTGAGTCAAGAATAATCAGTGGCGTTGTTCATAATGAACATGATAAAATATTTAGAAAAATTTTAGACAATAAAAAAGAAGCCGTAACCTTTATTAATAAGGCGTTAAAATTGCAGTGTAAGCTAGAGGAAGGAGAAATAGAAAAATATAATAGCAGTTTTGTAACAGAAGAACTAAAAAATCAAGAAGCAGATATTATATATAAATTAAAAGAAAAAAATATATTTTTTTTAATAGAACACCAAACTAAGATTGATTATAGTATGCCGTTAAGAATCTTAGAGTATGAAAACGAAATAATAAAAAGTGCAATAGATGTTAAGAAAATCAATACACAAGACTATAAACTTCCACAAGTAATACCAATTGTTTTATATAGTGGAAGAAAAAAGTGGAATGCTAAAAAATATATATGCGAAATACAAGAAGAATTAGAGGGATATAATCAAAAAAAGTTTGCAAGATATAATGTGGTAGATGTAAACAATTTTAGTAAGCAGGAATTACTAAGAGAAGAATCATTTCTTTCGAAAGCACTATTAATAGAAAAAACAAGATACACCAATAGTTTGACAGTATACTTAGAAAAAATAGTAAAAGAAATGAATGCTAAAAAAGATGTATATACAAGAGAACAAAAAGAATTGTTAATAACAATTATAAATTTAATATTAAATAAAAAGCTAGAAACCAAAAAAGCAAGTGAGTTAACAAAAGAATTGAAAGGAGAAGATAAAAATATGTTAGCTGTTTTAGAAATGATAGAAGAAGAAAATAAAAGATTAATAAAAAGAGGAGAAAAAAGAGGAGAGCAAAGAGCTAAAAAACAAACAATTCAAATGATAGCTAAGAAAATGTTAAAAAAGAAAATACCAACAGAAACTATTGCAGAAATAACGGGATTAACAAAGGAAGAAATCTTAAAAGGATAAATTGTATAAAAAATGCTCCCATATTTTAGCAAAACTACTAAAATATGGGGGCATTTTTATATATAAGAATTATTTCAATTCCACTACAGTTACTCCCATTTCTCCCTCACCAAAGGTGCCTAATCTAAAAGACTTTACATGAGAATTTGTTTTTAAATACTTGTGAATTCCTTCACGCAATTTGCCAGTTCCTTTTCCATGAACAATGCGAATAGGAGAAATATGAGCAAGCGAGCAATTATCCATATATTTATCAATTACATAAACAGCTTCATCTACATTTTGCCCAATCACATTAATTTCAGGCGAAATTGTTTGTGACTTAGAATGCATAGAAGTGTGAACAGTACTTTGTGCCATAGAAGCAGTAGCATTAGAAGATTGGTTTTGCATTTTGCTTAGCTGTTCTAATTTTAGATTCATTTTAAGCAATCCAACTTGTACTAAAACCTCATTTGATTTATTGATATGAGTACTTACAATAGTACCAGAATTTTGTAAAGAAGGAATCCAAACAGTTAAACCTTCTTTAAGTTCGTGTGCATCTAAACTATCAGTAGCATTTTCAAGCAAGGTATCAGTAGGAGCTAATTCTTTTATTTTTTGGTTTAACTTATCTCGTGATTGATTAGCAAACTTCATATTAGCTTGTTCTTGATTGAGTAGTTGTAAAATGTCATTTACTTCTTCTTTTGCATCTAACACAATATTCCTTGCATCACTTTTTGCCTTATCTAATAAAGCTTTCTTCTTAGAAGTTAGCTCATATTTTTCTTGCTCTAAAGATTGCCTTAAAGTAGCAATTTGGGTTAAATTTTTTTCTATTTCTTCTTTTTCTTTTTCGATTGTTAGTTTATCTTCATATATATTTTTCAGTAATTCTTCCATTGAAATTTTGTCTTCTTTTAAATGAGTAGTAGCATCATCTAATATATTCTTAGATAATCCTAATTTTTGGCTAATTTCAAAAGCGTTGCTTTTTCCTGGAATGCCAAGCAATAAACGATAAGTAGGTTTTAGGTTTTCTAAGTCAAACTCAAAACTTGCATTTTCAAAACCAGTAGTTACTAAAGCATATTCTTTTAATTCTGGATAGTGCGTAGTAGAAAGAATGAAGCAACCGCTTATTTTTCAAAAAGTTTAAAACACTAATAGCCAAAGCAGCACCTTCTAAAGGGTCTGTTCCAGAGCCAAGTTCATCTAACAAAGCCAAAGAGTTACTATTACAGCTATTCGTAATAGCTATGATATTTTTCATGTGAGCAGAAAAGGTACTTAAGTTTTGTTCAATACTTTGCTCATCTCCAATATCTATAAAAATATTAGAAAATACACAAATGCTACTTTTTTCACTACAAGGAATAGGAATTCCAGAATAAGCCATAAGAAGCAATAAACCAACTGTTTTTAAAGCAACTGTTTTACCACCAGTATTAGGACCTGTAATTAACAAACATTCATAATCTTTTCCTAAACAAATATCAATAGGAACTGCTATGTTTTTATCTAACAAAGGGTGCCTTGCTTTATAAAATTCAATTACTTTTTTAGAAGTTATTTGAGGAAGTACAGCATCTGTATTTTTCCCATAAAAAGCTTTAGCAAAAATAAGGTCAAGCTTTCCAACTAAATTTAAGTTTTGCTTTAATTCAGAAGTATAAGGAAAAAGAGTAGCAGAAAGAACTTGCAAAATTTTTTGAATTTCTATTTCTTCTTCCATTTTTACATGATTTATTTGATTGTTTAGCTCAAACACTGCCATAGGCTCCATATATAAAGTAGAACCACTACTAGAAGTATCATGAACAAACCCTTTTACCATTTCTTTATATTCTTCTTTTACAGGTATAACATAACGGCTATTGCGAATCGTTACAATAGGATCCATAATATATTTAGCAAATTTAGCAGAATGAAGATAAGAGTTTAATTTATCTTTTACTTGCATTTCTAAGCTCTTTCTATTTTTTCGTAAAGCAAAAAGTTTTGAAGAAGCATTATCTGCAATTGTGTTTTCATCTAATATTTTAGTAGAAATATTTTTTTCAATAGTAGGATTAGAATAAATATTAGAAAAATATGGTGTTAAATTAGAAAATGGCAATAAATCAAAATTTTCATCTTGATAAAAATAGTCATGCAAGCTAGAAGATAATTGCAAAAATTTAGAAAGTGCAAGTAATCCCTTTAAAGATAAAGTTTGATTACTTTCTAATATTTTCATATATGTTTCTAACTCTTCTATTTCAAATAGAGGTAAAGAACCTTTTTGATGTAATAAATTAAGTGCTTCATTTGTTTCTGATAAACAATTTTCTACAGCCATTGGCTCAAAATTAGGAAGCAACAAATTACATTGCTTTTTTCCTAAATATGTCTTGCAATAACTTTCGATTATTTGTATAATTTGAGTATATTCTAATTTTGTTAAAAATGTATCCATATAAAAAATCCTTTCAAAATACTATGGATATTATGCCATAAATTTGGATAAAATACAAGTAAAATGCGTAAGGAGAAGCAAAAGATGAGTAAAAATACTAAATATAAAAAAATAGTAAATGCAAAAAGTCAAAGTGGTATTACATTAATTGTATTAGTAATAACAATTGTAGTTATGCTAATACTTGCTGGTGCTACCATTAATATGGTAGTTGGAGAAGGCGGTATTTTAGAACAATCACAAAAAAACAAAAAAGCGCAAGAAGAAAAAATAAAAAAAGAAGACACCGAAGTAGATAATTTGATAGAAAAAGCAGATGAGGAAAGAAATAAATATACTAATGAAATAAGAAATGGAACCATTGTGCAAGATGGAGAAACAGTATGGGATGAAGAAACTCATACAGCAACCATAAAACTAAAAACAACTGAAATTGTACCAGAAGGAACAAACATACAATATCAAATAGATAGTACACAAGGAACATGGATTTTATATCAAGAAAGTGGAATAGCAAACTTAAACCATGGAAGTACTGTGTTTGCAAGACTATATGATGGAAAAAATAAAAGTAAAGAAACTGGAATTAGTATTATAGATGGCATAGAACCAGAATTAGCAACAATTATGAATCTACCAACATCTGCAGACTCAGGAACAACCATAACAGCAACAGTAACACATAGAGATAAACAAAGTGGTATTAACTTAAGTAATTGCAAATGGATTTTTAACGATATTGTAAATATAAATAAAGAAGATAATATATGGAATACAGCACAGACTTTCAATACTAGCACAAATCAAATTAGTATAACAGTTCCAGATACCGCAAAAAATTATTACTTACATGTCCTATCAGTAGATAATGCAGGAAGAAAAAGAGTAACTACTTCGGTATCAGTAAAAGTAAAAGCGCCAAATCCAAATACTCCAATCACAACAGGGTTTGGAAAAATAGATATTGTATGGCTAGATGAAAACAACAATATCATACCACAGCCCAAAGAACCAATATTAGGAACAGCTGGTAATAAAATGACACCAATCAAATGGGATGGAACAACTGAAAAAACAGCAAATGAAGCCAATAGTGGAAATGATTGGTATGAATATAAAGCAATAACGGGAAATGCAGATAATAATGCAAGCCATTGGGCAAATGCCAAAACACAAAATGGAAGCTATTTTGTATGGATACCTAGGTATGCCTATAGAATAACCTATTATAAAAGCGAAACAGACAATACCATAACAGGGTATTATGATGGAAATGGAATGTGGAGTGCAGAAACAGGAGTAATCAAATATGCCCTAGAAGAAGGAATAGAAACAGTAGAAGCAGAAGATGGAAACAAATATATAGTCCACCCAGCCTTTGGAGCAAAACCAAAACAAGTAGGGGAAACAGATGCAGACTACACTACAAGAAAAACACAAAACATCAATAATGGTGGCTGGGGAAATACTCTTACAGGTTTTTGGTTCGCTAAATTTGAAATGAGTGGAACAGGAAGTACAAACTTAGCAAGTACACCAGGAGTGCAAAGCTTAAGAGATAAAACAATAGGAGAATTCTATACCATAGGAAGAGAAGCAACCTATGGACAAACAGGAAGTATAGATAGTTTTGATAATAAAACAAGTTTCATGAATAGTCATATGGCAAAAAATAGTGAATGGGGAGCAGTAGCATATTTAACCCATAGTCAATATGGAAGAAATGGGCATGAAATAGCAATCAATCGAAATAGTAGTTTCTATACAGGAGGAGCACAAGGGGAAACAGCATATACAAATGCAAATAATCAAAAACAAAGTACCACTGGAAACACATATGGTATCTATGACATGAGTGGAGGAGCTTATGAATATACAGCAGCATGGAATACCAATACAAGTAGTTATATCAGCAATGGAAGCACATTTGCAACAACAGGAGGAGCAAGTACCGAATATGCAACAGCCTATAGAGGAACAAGTAATAGATATGGAAGACATATTTATACTGTATGTAAAACAGGAGATGCTACGAAAGAAGTTTACGTAAGTGGAGAAACTGGATGGTTCGGCGATTCCTCTAATTTCGTTTATTCGAGCTATCCATTCTTCATACGCAATGGCAATTACGTTGACGGGAGTTATGCTGGTGTATTCTATTCGAACTGCAACAGTGGCAATTCTGCTAGCAATTTTGGTTTCCGCGCGGCGCTCGGTCCTGAGGAGTTTTAGGACGCATGTGGGTACGTATGGGGACGTAAATATTTTTTATGTAAATCGATTATACCTTTATGATATTAATAATTTAATTAACTTAAAGCTAAGTTGTAATATGTTTTTTCAATTTAGCTTTTATTTATATAATCTATCAGCTTTCTTCTATCTCTCTTTATTTTTTGAACTTGTCAATTTATTCGGCAATTAATAAAAATATATCTTATGAAACCTTTATTAATCATTCCAATCTACACTAACTTTAAAATTAAACAATACAATTTTTGAAATATAGGCAAAATAAATAACAAACATCTAACCTAAATAAAACTGTAAAAATCCAATAAATCCAAAAAGTAAAAATAGAACCCCAGAAATTTTTTGCATCATCTTTTCTGAAACATATTGATTCAAAAACTTACCAAAAAGAATGGCAATAAAATCACATAATACCATCGCACAAATAGCACCTAAAATAAGTGGAATTTTAAAATTAGGGTAACCAATGCCAAGTCCTATAGAAGCTAAAAAGGTCTTATCTCCTAATTCTCCTATCATAATACATAAAGCAATTAAAATGCAGTAATTTATTTTCATATGAGTCAATTTATAAATAAAATTTGGATGTGAAGTATCTTTCGCATCCTTATTTTTAGGTGAAAAACTTAAAATACCCATTAAAATAAAAGAACTGTAAGTAAAAAACTGAAGTATAAAGTGAAGAGTTTCATTTTCCAAAAGTCCAATATGACTGCCAAATAAAATAGCAATGCCATGGCTAAAAAAGGAACCAATAGCAACACCAAGTAAAATTTTGTAGGTCTTATCCTTACCAGAAAAAGATAAAACTAAAAGTTGTGTTTTATCGCCAAGTTCGCTAATAAATATCATAGCAAATGAGATGAAAAATGGGTAAATTAAGTTCATTTTTGATAACTCCTATTTCATAATGTTTACAACATTGCAAAATCATAAGACCTGTTTTTCGTTCCGTCCCTACATCGCACAAACTGTAAATAAAATTTCGCTGTGCTCATTTTAAGACAGTTTGTAAGCTTGCTGGTCCCCACCGCCTCACTACAAACAGGTATTAGATTTTACAAATATCAAAGTAATTCACTTTTCTTAATGAAATATATATTCAAAAATGTGAATTCTATGTAAAATATTAAAAAAAGGATTGATAAGTAAAAAAGATAATGATAAGATAAGAAAAGCAAATTTTTTTTGCGGAAATAAGGGATACAACCTATTTTCGCAACATGAAAAATAAAAAAGAGGAGGAGTCTAAAGTGATACAAGTAAAAAATGTCACAAAAAAGTATGCGAATAACATAGCCGTTGATAACATTAGCTTTGAAGTAAAAGACGGCGAAGTAATAGGACTTTTAGGACAAAATGGAGCTGGTAAAACCACCACAATGAACATGATAACAGGTTTTATGGAACCTACAGAAGGGCAAATTATAGTAAATGGATACGATATATTAAAAAAGCCTAAAAAAGCAAAAAAACAAATAGGTTATATGCCAGAAGGTGTTCCATCTTATACTGAATTAACAGTAAAAGAATTTGTCACTTATATGGCAGAATTAAAACTAATAAAAAGAGCGAAAAAGAAAGAAACCGTAGAAAAAACATTGCAAGAAACAGGCTTAGCAGAGGTACAAAACAAACTAATTCGTAATTTATCAAGAGGTTATAAACAAAGAGTAAGCTTAGCAGGTGCACTAGTAGGAGAGCCAGATGTCATTATATTAGATGAGCCAACAGTTGGTTTAGACCCAAAACAAATTACAGAAATTAGAGATTTAATAAAAAACTTAGGAAAAAAGCATACCGTTATTTTAAGTAGCCATATTTTATCAGAAGTAAGTCAAATTTGTGAAAAAGTAATTATTATTAATCAGGGAAAAATAGCGGCAATAGACTCACCAGAAAACCTAGAAAAGAAAACAAAAGAGAAAAATACACTTATTCTTACTGTAGAAGATAATCAAAGCAAAATGGAAAAACTACAAGAAAAAGTAAACGAAATAGAAGAAATTAAATTATTAAAAGATAACCAAGATGGTACAAAACAATATGCCATTACTTCTAGCCCAAATGTAGACCTAAGAAAAAAACTATTTGACATTTTACCAAAAGAAGAAATTACCATCTTCGAACTAAAGAAAAGCGAGTCAACCTTAGAAGAAGCATTTATTAAATTAATTGAACTAGACCAAAAACAAAGTAAAGAAAAACAAGAAGAACCAAAAAAAGAAGAAAAAAAGAAAAATCTAGAAAAACAGCCAAAAGAAAAGAAAGAACAAAAAGAATCAAAAACAAAAACAAATAAAAAACAAAAAGGAGGAGAAAAATAATGTGGGCAGTATATAAAAAAGAATTAAAAAGCTATTTTCTATCTCCTATTGGATACATAGCAATAGGAATATTTCTAATTATTTTTAGTATTATTTTCTATTTAACAACCGTTAGTATGGGAGCATACGACATGGGAAACCTATATTTTAATACAGCCAGATATGGTTTATTAATTATAGTACCAATCATTACTATGAGAATGTTTGCAGAAGAAAGAAAAAATGGAACAGAACAACTATTATTAACTTCGCCAAGAAGCATTACAGGAATTGTACTTGGAAAATTTTTAGCAGCAGTTACCTTAATTGTAATTACCTTACTATTTTCTTTAGTATACTATGCCATTTTGTGCTTCTTCAAGGCGCCAAACTTAATAACTACTCTTGTAGCAATATTAGGGTTTTTGCTAGTAGCTATGGCAGCAATTAGCTTAGGTATGTTCATCTCTAGCCTAACAGAACATCAAGTAGTAGCAGCAGTAATTACTATTGTACTATTATTTTTACCAAATTTAACAGGCACACTTAGTATCATTGACTTAATGCAACTATATCAAAAATTTCCAGCAGGGCTTATTTCAATCAATGAAGTTGTTTGCTTATTAGCCTTTATGGTAATGTTTATCCTATTTACAATTATCATAATGCAAAGAAGAAAATCAGTAAAATAATTTAAGGAAGGAAGAAAAAACATGAAAGATAAATTCTTAGAAATAATCAAAAAAAGATGGCTAAGAAGTGTGCTACTTACAGCAGTACTATTTGCTATTATCGTATGTGCCTACTTAGGAATTTTATATGGTATGAGCAAAGTAAATATAGACGACATAGACTTTACCAAAGAGAAAATTTACTCAATTTCACAAGCTACCAAAGATAAATTACAAAACTTAGAGCAAGATATTACCATATCTGTATACAATATGTATGAATATGTAGAAGACTTTGCTCATAAATATGCCAATTTAAATAATCATATCAAGATAGAAAAAGTAGAGAATTTAACTGCCAAAACAGATTGGAAAACAAACTATGGTGTAACAGATACCAGTGCTTTTATTGTAATTAGTACAAAAAACAAAGAAAAAGTTTTATTTGACCAAAACTTATATACCTATGACTATACTACCTATCAACAAATAGACATCACAGAAGAAGCAATTACCAATGCAATTTTAGATGTTACAACTAATGTTAAGCCTAAAGTATGTTTCTTAACAGGACATAACTTATATCCAGATAACTACTTTGGGTATATTCAAAACTCTTTAAACGCAGAAGTAAATGAAGTAGAAACAATAGACTTATTAAAAACAGGTAGTGTGCCAGAAGATTGCAAAGTATTAGTTATTACTGCATTAAAAGAAGATATCACAGAAAAAGAAAAAGACAATATTTTAAACTATATCCATGAAGGTGGAGAAGTATTATTACTATTAGACCCAAATCTAAATAAAGTAAGTACACCTAATTTTCAAAAAGTGTTAGAGGAATATGGTGTAAATATTTCAGAAGGATTTATTATGGAGGCCGATACAAGTAGGATGATGTCAGGTGCACCAAACTTTGTTATTTCTCCAATTGATAGCAATACAGAAATTGTAAAAAACATCAATATGGGACTAAATGTGTTTATGATTAATCCAGGAAAGCTTACTATAGCAGAAGAAGAACAACTAAAAGAAAAAAATGTAACAACACAAGTTTTAGCTTCAGTAAGTGATAAAGCATTTTATAGAACTGATATACAATCAAGTAGTGAAACTAGAATTAAAAGTGACGAAGACGCCAAAGAAGCACCAGTAGCAGCTATGTTTACAAAAGAAAATGGAGAAAACAAAACATCTAAAATGTTAATATTTGCCAACACTGCTTTTGCAACCAATATGCAATTACAATTAGATTCACAATATTATATGTATGCAGTTAATGGATATAACAACGAAGATATTTTATTAAACTCAGTTTCCTATTTAACAGAAAGAGAGGATAACATTACCATCCGTAAAACAGGAGAAACCATTTCAACTTACAATGTAAACGAAGCACAAACACGTATGGTATTAGGTATTATATTTGCTATTCCAATTATGATTATCATCATTGGATTTGTAGTATGGCAATTAAGAAGAAGAAAGAAATAAAACATTTAATTTATATATAATAAAAGAATAATCAAAAAGACTCCCTCATATTAAATAAATATGAAGGAGTTTTTTATATGAAACAAATTGCAAAAGTAACCCTAGTTATTATTGGAACTATGATAGGTGCAGGATTTGCATCAGGTCAAGAAATAGCTCTATTTTTTAATAGCTATGGAAATGCTGGGTTAATTGGAATGGTAATTTCATGTATCCTTAGTGGAATGATTATATACAAGGTATTTAACATACTACAAAAAAAACATATTACAACATATACAGACTTTCTGAATACTTTAAGCACAAACAAAAAAGTAAATAAAATATTACAAATTGTTATACAAGTTTTTCTATTAATTTCATTTTATATCATGGTAGCAGGATTTTGCGCCTTTTTTAAACAAGAACTAAAAATACCCATATGGATATCTGCTATAAGCATAGCCATTTTATGCTACTTTACATTTCATAAAAATATACAAGGTGTTATATCCATTAACACCATTCTAATGCCAATTTTAATTTTATTTGTATTATATGTAGGAATAAAAAATATACCATTTACCATAGAATACTTTTCACAAACAGCAAATACTAGTATAAATATAATAGACTTTAAATGGATTCTAAGCAGCATTCTATATACCAGTTATAACAGCATTTTGCTAATTCCCATCTTAATAGAATTAGCACCATATATGAACACCAAAAGAAAAATAAAAAAAACTAGCATATTATGCACAATTATTTTACTACTATTAGGAATATGCTTATACTGTTTGTTACTAAGAGGAAGCGGATACATTGCAAATTTAGAGCTACCAATCATACAAATTGTAAAAGAATTTGGAAATAGTTATCCAATATTTTATGGAATTGTTATCATAGCCGCCATTTTTACCTCTAGTATTTCAGCAGGCTATGGCTTTTTAGTAGGAGAAACAAAAACAAAAAAACAATATACCAAACATGTCATTTTAATCTGCATCAGTGCCATCTTCATTGCCCCAATCGGATTTTCAGCACTAGTTAATTTACTCTACCCTATTTTTGGTGTATTAGGACTCATACAAATTCTGCTTTTGGGGACGGTGGTCAGTCACCCTATTTAGGGGAGTTGGGGACGGTGGTCAGTCACCCTATTTAGGGAAATAAAACCCCCAGCAAAAGAAAAAATGAGAATTATGTCAAAAAAATACCATTTAATATGAATCATCAAATTGATAAAAATAGTCAAGAAATATATACTAAGTGTTAATAAGTTGCTGGATAAAAGTTTTCAATGTATAGTAATAAAATCAAAATACGATATTTACAAATACGATAAATATAGATATAATAAAATCAAATTATTAAAAACGGTATAAATTATAAAAAAATGCAACAAAATAAACAAAAGAAGAAGGAGCAACAATATGCAAAAAATGATAAATAAAAAATGGGCTTTACAAGAAAAAAGAAAATTACAAACAAGAAAAGAGAATGAGTCAAAACAAAACAGAGGTATTACTTTAATTGCACTAGTAGTAACGATTGTAGTACTTTTAATTTTGGCAGGAGTCAGCATTGTAGTGCTATTTGGAGATAATGGACTTATCAAGCAAGCTG
>CAMSEM010000009.1 GCA_947057505.1 uncultured Clostridium sp.
ATAAATAGCAGTTGGTAATAATTTTCTGGTTGCTATAAAACAAATACATATAAAAGTAATAAATAATAACGCTATTTCCATGGTTAAATCCATTGGTTCTGCTATAAATGGTGTTCCCATAGAATATAGTACTGTCGCTATTACTCTAAACCCCCAGAACATAAATGCAAATATGGCAATTAGCCAACTAGATAAATTTTTCATTTGTTATCTCTCCTTTATTTTTATTATTTCCTATGCTTTTATTGTATCATATATTTTTTTATTAGGAAAGCTTTTTTGTTTTAAAATGTCGAAGGAGTTGTAAATATCGTTACAATTTACAATTAATAAAAAATAATTAAATTTATTGATAATAGTATCAAGACTGCGAATTGTAACTAATTATTCAATACTAAAATAGAGAGCTAATAGCTGTTTTTACTATTATCTCTCTATTATTTTTTATTAATCTACAAAATTAAATTCATCTTCAAATTTTTCTTTGAATATTTCAAATACTTTATTTAGTACTTTTTCATCATCTACACTAACATAAGATTCTTCTTCTTCAGATTCTGTATCTTCTAATTTTAGAATTACTACTTCTCCTGGTTCTTCTGTTTCTTCTTCAACTGGTAGAAGTACTACATATTCTTCTCCTTCATATTCAATTAAGTCTAAGAATTCAAATTCTACCTCGTTTCCATCTTCATCATTAAGAACAACTATGTTATCTAGTTCTTCTCCTTCGTTTACGTTTTCTAATTCTTTGTTTACATCTTCACTCATTTTCCTTTTTCTCCTCTCATTTATTATATATAAATCATTATATTTCTACAATGCTAATATCTTTATTTAGTATTTACATTTTTTTAAAATATATTCTTATAAGTTAATTACTATTTTTTTGTTTGTTCATATATGTTTCTAAAATGTAGACAGCAGAAATAGTATCTACTATTCCTCTTTTTTTCGTTTTAGAAATATTTAGATAGTTCATTGTTTTATGAGCAGCAACTGTTGTTAATCTTTCATCAATTGTTTCTACTGCAATTTTAGGAAATTTACACCTTAATTTATGAATAAATTTTTGTGTTACTTCTACTCTTTGTGTTTTACTACCATCCATATTAATTGGCATTCCTATTACAAACACATCAACTTCATATTGGTTTAAAATTTCTTCTAATCTTTTTAATACCAATTTATCGTTTCCATTATGATGGATGGTTTCTAAGCCTTGTGCTGTAATTTGTAATTCATCTGTAATTGCAATTCCTACTCTGCTATCTCCATAGTCAATTCCTAATTTTCGCATTTTGTTTAATCATCCAATCCTATATAGTTTTTTACCATTTTTTCTAAAAGCTCATCTCTTTCAACTTGTCTAATTAAATTTCTTGCATCATTATGGCTTGTAATATAAGTTGGGTCTCCTGATAAAATATAACCTACAATTTGATTAATTGGGTTATAGCCTTTTTCTTCTAAAGCACTATACACTTCTTTTAAAATTTCTCTTGCTTTTACATTTTTGTCTTTTTCTACTTTAAAGCTAACAGTTTCATCAGATATCATAATAATCTCCCCCTATGTTATTAGTTTGATTTAAAATCTTTTTAATTGCCAAACTATTTATAAATAATTAATAGTATTTTCTTCTTTTGGTGCTCCATCTAAATATTCTTCTAATTTTTTAGTAAGTCCCTCTAATGCAGTCCCCTTATAATAGGTTGATACTACCACATTTAAATTTGGCACAGCTCCTTTTGTATTTTGAGCATTTTCTTCTTTTATTTCGATTTGTTCTACTTGCTGCTTTAGCCCATCCATAAAATTAATTACTGCTTCTAGTTCAACACCAGAAAAGATAATTGCAAATTTAGGCCCCATATATCTAACAAAAATATATTCTTTTGCCAAATTATTTTTTACTACATTACTTACTTTGGTTATTATTTGATTACCTATTTGCCTACTAAAGTTTTCATTTATTTGTTCCAAGTTTGTAATTCTAAACAAGCATACTGTAGATGTTGTGTATTGATCTATTATTTTTTTACCTTCTCCAAATAAATATTCTGCCGATTTTAGTTTAGAAAATTCATCATCTCTTACAATATTTTCAATAACTTGTTGATTTGTTACTGTTTCTAATACTGATACAATGTTATTTCTTACAACTTCTAGAATTGTAGTATCAGTGTTATCAAATTCATGTGGTCTACTACCTTCTATAATCCAATATCCAATATATACATTATCTATATAGAGAGGAAAAAACATAGCTGATTTTGCTCTTCCAAATTCCATTTTTTGATAAGGTAGCCTTTCTCCTTCTTTATTAATTGTAATATATTTAGGAGTTGCTGTTTGAATACTATCTTTAAAAGTCTCCTCATTATGCAAATTTTTTAAGGTATTCCAATGTTTTTCTTCTACATTGGAAGCTTTTATTATATAGTCTGTACCATTATATATTACAATGGTAGAATATTTTATTTGATATCTTTCAATTAAAATATTGTTGATTTTTTTTATTTTTTCGTCTACTGATGTTGTTTCACTGATAGTATTCATAAAATCTTGTAATATATTCAAACTGGTTATCTTTTGATTTAAATTTTGAAAATTTTGTATTTTTTTATGTATTGACATATTATACGCCATTAGTAATACAACAATACATACTAACAGTATAATTACTCCAAGTATCAAAAAATCACCTCTTTTTTTGTAATATGTTTAATAATTATTTTTCATTTTATTTAGTGTGTTGTTCATATTATTAGAAAAATAATTTGGATTATTATAATTATTGTAATTTTTATTATTTCCTTTATTGTTTGAACCATTTATTAAAGGGTACACCATATCTGCTAATTTACCAAGAATTGCCATAAAGTTTTTTGAATAACCATTTAATGTAATTTTGCAGTTAACAAGTCCTTCTAAGTATTTTGAATATGCTTGTTCTTCAAATGGTATACTACAATAAGCAACAGTATCTTTATTAAATAACTCTGTCATAAATGACATAGCTGGGTCATTGTAGTAAGCCATTCCTCCAATAATTGTTTTATCTGTAATGCTTCTTAATTTTACTACTTTATTTAAAACAACTCTAATCTTTTCTGGATTTAATACATTTTTTGCTTTTAAATTTCTCAAAAATGCTGTTAGTGGTTGAATTGTTAATACATCTAGGCTTTGTACTAAATATAGTTCTTGTGCTTCTTTAAAATATCCATAGTTTGTATCAAAGTCACAATCTAAAATAACTAAAGAATAGTTTTGTACTAATGTTTCTAAAATATGTTCATAATCATTTATGTCTTCATTTTCTCCTGGTAACATGGTATATACAGTTAAATTTTTGTGTACTTGTATACCACTTGCATTTCCTCTTCTTAAGTTGTCTATACAATTATATGACACTTGTCTAAGGTTTTCTTCATTTTCAGTATAAATGTAATAAGCATTTTTATTTTGTGTCAAGTCTAAAATAGCTGTATTAATTCCTTTTTGTGAAAGCATTTCTGCTACATTGTTTACTAAAAATGAGGTTCCATTCTTAGATGTACCTACAAAAGCAACAATTTTTTTATCTCTTGTTAATAATCCACTTAAATTTGCTGAAGCTTGATAGGTATTTGTATTTTCAATAGCATTTTGTGTATTTCCAAATATATTAGCATTATGAGTGCCTATTGTAGTTTGTTGTTCTTGCCCCCAAATATTACTACTATTGTCTTCTACTTCTACATTTTTCTTAATTGGTTCACTATCAAAATTATTTATTGGTGTTTGTGGTGCTACTTCTTGTAATTGTTCTTCTTGTTTATTGCTACTTGCTAATTCTTCTTCAAATAGAGTTTCATCATCAAAACCTGGTAAAATAATTCCATCTGTTTGTGGTGGTATTATTGTATTTGGATTTTCTTCTTCTCCAAGCTCAAATAAATTAAGAGGAGCAGTATTTTGCATTTCACTTTGCATTTGTATGGTAGGTTCTTCTGCTGCAGGTATCGTTTGTTCTACTACCTTTTTAGGTCTTCCTCTCCCCTTCTTTGGAGCTTGCACTTTTTCTTGTTCTACTGGCTCTACTTGAACCTTTTTAGGTCTTCCTCTTCTTTTTGGTTGTACTACTTCTTCTATTTCTTGTGCTTTAGGCATATTTGAATTTTGAATTGTTGGTACTTTTTCTTTCATTTTTGGTTCTACTTCTTGCATCATTGGAAGTTCTCCTAAAATATCATCAATTTCTTCAATTTGTTGTGGTTGTACTTTCACTTGTTCCTTTATTTGCTCTGGCTGTTCCCTTACTATTGGTTGTGTCTTCTTTATATTTGCAGTATTAATAGTAGAAGGAATAACAACAGGTTCTGTCATTTTGCTTTTATTTAAGTTTTTCTCAATCAAGTCAATTTCTTGCTCTTCTTTTTTGGTATTATATTTATTTTTTTCATTCTTTGCATTTTTTTGATAATCATTAAATTTTCTATTTTTTTCGTTGTTTACTTTTGGTTGATTTGCAAATGAAACTACTGATTGATATTTGGGACTATTTGCTTCTAATACAGCTTTTACACTTAATGGTAAAAAATTAGCAATTAGTCTTAACTGAGAATCTGTATATTGACTAGCTATATGATCAAAACTTTCTACATATTTTTGTTCATTATTACCTAATTTTTTATAATGGCTTACAATGTTTTGAATTTCAATTTCGCTAACATCACCTTCATTTTCTACTTTGTAATCTACATCTTCTGAATCTATGTTGTAATATACTTTTGCTTCCTTTTTTGTACGTGGTCTGGCTAATAGTTCACATACTTTGGTAATGCTTCTATCTTTTCCAAGTAAAGCATTATATACCCCTATTCCAAATAGTTTTACTAACAATGGTTCTGATTTTGTTCTTCTATCAGTACAAATTAGAATAATTGGAATATCGTTTCCTAATTGATCAGCTGCTTCATCACTGATTTTATCCATTTGTTCAAATATAAATTTATCAATAGCATCATAATTATTATTTGAAAATGGCTGTAAATCCTCACTAATTACGATTCTATCGTAACTTTTATCTCTTTGTAACTCTTTAATAATTGCATTAAAATAATATACATTTTTTACTGAAATTATTTCTTTATAGTCTTGTTGATATTTTTGTATAATTGACTCAGAAATATTTTCATTATTTACTGCAAATAATACTTTCATTTGTTTTAACCCCTCCAACCTTTTACAACAATTGCAAAAATTAATGGTAATACTTGACAAATCACCATAACTGTAATAATGGCAACTAATACACCAAAGCCTTTATCTTGTACATCTAATTTTCTAATTCCTATTACATAACGGTATACTGCCGCAATTACAATTCCTACAAACCCAAAGGGTATACTATATATTCTAATAACATTTAAAATATAGGCTGCAAGCCCATAGGTATCATTTCCATATGTTGCTTGATAATCTTCTAAACTTTTTAGTGCTTTATCTTTTAATTCTACTAAGTTTGTGGTTGCTGTATTTGTAGTTAGTGTGTTTTGTGGTGTAGCAGCCGCATATACGCAAACGCTTCCAAATAAAATTAAAAATACAAATAAAATTGCTATTACTTTTTTCATAAATTTATTTGCCCCTTCCTTGTTTTTTCTTTTTACTTTCACTTTTAATTTTTTACCATTATATCATACAATAAAGTATGAAAAATAGCAAGGAAAAAAACATATATTTTTTATATTATTGGTAAGTTACAATTCATAGCTAATAAGAATACTAAATTTATTGATAATAATATCCTTTTTTGCTGTCAATTTGTTTGGTAAACTGCACAGCCTAAGATAGCCTAACCTTATTGTACACATAAAAAGTTCAAAGATTTTCTCTATACAATAAAAAAGAGGCTAAGGCCTCTTTTTTATTATTGCTTTATTTTGCTCTAAATTCTACAATATTAGAATATTGTCCTGCTACTAATCTTCCATTTACATATTTGTATGCTCTTATTTTGGCTGTATAGTTATATTGTTTATTTGTTAGTCCTGAAATTTCTCTGCTGTTTGTGTAAACTGTAAATTTATTGCTTCCACCAATTCCTGGTACAGTAAATTCTATTTCATATTTTACAGCATCTTGTACTTTGTTCCATGTTAAATATACAGTATCTTTTACTACATTTGCTCTTACGCCACTTACTTTAGGAACACTAGTGCTACTTTCCCATGTATTTTGTTCTTTTTGAGAATCTGTACTAGATTTTGTAGTAAATGTTACAATTGTTCCACTTGTTTCTTTTTCTCTGCCATTTATTTTTTGATAAGCACATATTTTTACTTTATAGGTAGTGCTATATGATAAACGATCTAATGTCATGCTTGTAGAAGTAGTAGTTCCTTTGTATTCATAGCTATTACTATTTTTTCTAGCTAAGTATACATTATATCCTTTAGCACCAGATACTTTTGACCATCCTATTAGTGCTCTATTATTAACTACATCTGCATAGGCATTTTTTACATTGCTTATTTGTTTGCTTTCATCATAACCTGTTGTAAATTTTACTTCGTTTGAATATTCTCCATAATATTTGGTTCTATTTATTTTTTCATATGCTCTTACTTTGATACGATAAGTGGTATTTTCATTTAATGGGTAAATGCTTGCATAATTATCATTAATACCATCTGAATATAATTGGTAAGAACCATTTCCTTTTTTTACCCAAATTTCGTAGCCATCTATATTAGATATTCTTGACCAGTCTAAAGATACTTTATTTCCATCTACATCTGCATATAAGTTTTTAACTGTTCCTACATCATATCTTGTATCTCTTGGTGTTGTAAAGCTTTTAACTGGTGATTCTTCTCCATAAATAGTACCATTATTTCCATTTCTAAATGCTACTACTTTTACTTTATAATTAGTGTCATAGCTCAAATTTGTTAATTTTGCACTTGTTTTGTAAACAGTGTCAATATATTTATAAGAACCATTTGATTTAGATACATAAATTTCGTATCCATCTGCATTAGCTGCTTTAGACCAACTAATACTTGCCTGGTTTTCATCTACTCTATCTATATATAAGTTATTAACTTTTGCTGGCTTTGTTTCTTCTGGTTTTACTATTTCTTCATATTTATTGGTATTAATAGTTAGTTTTTGTTCAGGTGAAAATGCCCCATATTCAAGTGCTCCAGAATTTAAGGTTTTATATGCTCTTACTTTAAAATAGTAAGTTTTAGAATTTTCAAAACCAGTAATAATAGCACTAGTGGCTCCACCATCTACAGCCCCTATATTAACATAGCCTAAGTTTGGAATATCTACAAATACTTGATAGCCTGTAGCATTTGAAATTTTAGACCAATTTAATGTAACATTACCACCATTTTGGCTTGCAGTTAAACTGTTAACTTTATTTAGTGTAGTGGTTGTAGTTGTACTTACATTAATAATATTAGAAAAGCTTCCAGTTTCTTTTTTTCCATTGCTGTTAATTTGGTAAGCACATATTTTTGCTTTATAATCATTAGACTCTTTAAAACCTATAATAGCAGCAACATTGTCTATAACTGAACCAATATATTCATACCCTTTATTTGCAGTATTAATATATATGTCATAACCATCTGCATGATAAACATTGTCCCAGTTGAAATAAACTGTATTCCCTTTCATTTCTGATGTTAAATTATATACTTTTCCTACTGTGGCAGCTTGCACTGGCACACTTATCATTGGTAAAACGATTAATAATAGTGTAATAATGATTGCAATACTTTTTTTAGCTTTCATAATACCTACTCCCCCTTTTTTCAATAAAAATTCTATCATTTTTTATGTTTACTGTCAATGCTTTTGGCAGTATTTGCTAAAATCTTAAGAAATTATTTTATAACTTTATAAACATGATTGTATTTATACAAAATTAACCAAAAATTACTACTCTACTATGATATTTTCTAGCCCACTTTCTTCCTCATTATTAGGCAAAATTACAATATCTTCTTTTTCTTTTTTGATTTCTTCTATTTTTTGAAAATGATAAATTCCAAATACCACTCCTATTGCAATAAAAAATAGGCATATGGATAGTATGGTTATGATAAATGTTTTTTTCTGTACCATTGTTAATTCTCCTTTTACTCTTCTTATTCTTCAGTAGTAATTAAATTAGCGTTTTGCTCTCCTACCATTTCTTTAAATTGTTTTAAAATTTCTTCTGTCATATAGATGCCTCCTTTAATTGCATCTATTTTTTCTCCATTTTTAATATTCATTGGCATATTGTTTTTCTCTCCACTAAAAAATCGAATAGCTCCCTTTAGTTTTTCTTTGGTGGCTTCATCTAAATTTTTAATATCTACTTGCAATATTTTTCTTTTGCTTTCAGTAAATTCTTTAATGGCTCTTGCTACAATTTTAGGTTCTTCATCTTCTCTAATGCTAAGTCTACCCTCTACTAAAACAATATTGTCATTTACTAAAATATTGGAACAATTTTGATAACAACTGTCAAATACAATAATTTCTGTTGGTCCATATAAATCTTCTACAGTTACAAAAGCCATTATAGTATTGTTTTTTGTATATTTTTTCTTTATAGAAGATATAATTCCTGCATAGGTTACAGCTTTTCCATCTTGTAAATCTTTTCTTTGTATACTTTCTTCTACTTCTTCTGTTTCATTTAATTTTCTTAGTTCAAATGTATTGATATTTGTTTTTGCTTCAATTTGTTTCCTAATATTAGCTAATGGATGTCCTGTAATATAAATTCCAAGCATTTCTTTTTCCATTAATAGCAATTCTTTTGGTGTATATTCTTCTAATACCATATAATTATATTTTATTTCTTCTGCATTACTTTCTCCTACTCCTAAGTCAAACATACTTACTTGACCTGCAAAGCTCTTTTTAGTGCTATTGTTTATGGTATCTATTATTTTTTCAAAAGAGGCTATTAAGGTTTTTCTTGTTTGACCTAAACTGTCAAAAGCACCAGCTTTTATTAAACTTTCTACACATTTTTTATTTACTTGTGTACTTTGAATTCTTTCACAAAAATCACTAAAATCTTTAAATTCTCCATTTTGTTTTCTTTCTAGTACAATTTCGTCTACTGCTGCTGTTCCTACATTTTTGATACTACCTAAACCAAAGCGAATTTTCTTTTGATCTACTGTAAATTTTGTATAACTTTTATTAATGTCTGGTCTTAATATTTCTATGCCTAATCTTTTACATTCTTCAATATAGCCTGGCACTTTATCTAAGTTACCTAAAAAACTATTTAACATAGCTGCCATAAATTCTGTTGGATAATAAGCCTTTAAATAAGCTGTTCTATATGATACTACTGCATAGGCTGCTGCATGCGATTTATTAAAAGCATATTTTGCAAATTCTGCCATTTCGTCAAATATTTTATTAGCAGATTGCTCATCAATACCATTTCTAACACAACCTGGCACTACAATATTTCCATTTTCCTCCACTTGCCCATGAATAAAAACTTCTCTTTCTTTTGCCATAACATCTAACTTTTTCTTTCCCATGGCTCTTCTTACTAAATCTGCTCTTCCTAGTGAATAGCCTGCTAAGTCTCTTACAATTTGCATAACTTGTTCTTGGTATACCATACAACCATATGTAACTTCCAGTATTGGTTTTAAGCTAGGATGAGTGTAAACACTATGTTGTGTGTCTTTTTTGTTGGCAATATATCTTGGAATTTGATCCATTGGTCCTGGACGATATAATGAAACACCAGCTATAATATCTTCTAGGCAATCTGGTTTTAGCTCTTTCATAAAGTTTGTCATTCCTTGACTTTCAAATTGGAATATGCCAACAGACTCTCCATTTTGCCATAGTTTGTATACTTTAGGGTCATTCATAGCCTCATCAAATTTTATATCAATTCCTTGATTTTCTTTTACTAAGTCAATGGTATCTTGAATAACTGTTAAAGTTCTAAGACCCAAAAAGTCCATTTTTAAAAGTCCTAATTCTTCTAAAGTTGTCATGATATATTGTGTTGAAATAGCTCCATCTCTTACATAAAGTGGCACATAACTTACTACAGGGTCTTTGGTAATAACAATACCACAAGCATGGGTAGATGCCTGTCTTGGCATTCCTTCTAAAGCCATGGCAATATCTAGCAATTTTTTCATTTGCTCATCTTGTTCATATAACTCTTTTAGTTCACGGTTTTGCTCCATTGCTTTTTTAATGGTAATATGTAGTTCATTTGGTATCATTTTAGCTAATTTATCTGCTTCTGCATATGGTAAATCTAACACTCTTGCTACATCACGAATTACCATTCTAGCAGACATTGTTCCAAAAGTAATAATTTGTGATACATGGTCTTTTCCATATTTTTGTTCTACATATTCTATTACTTTATCTCTTTTTTCATAACAAAAGTCCACATCAAAGTCTGGCATACTAATTCTTTCTGGATTTAAAAAACGTTCAAAGATTAGTCCATAGCCAATTGGGTCAATATCTGTAATTCCTATTGCATATGCTACAATAGAGCCTGCCCCAGAACCACGTCCTGGTCCTACTGGAATGTTGTGAGTTCTTGCATAATGGATATAATCCCATACAATTAAGAAATAATCTACATATCCCATTTTATTGATAACACTTAATTCGTAGTTTGCTCTTTCTAATATTTCTTGTGAAATCGGCTCTCCATAACGCTCTTTTAAACCTTCCATAGTAAGCTTTTCTATATAATCATAATGTGTTTTAAATTCTTGTGGCACATCATAGTTTGGTAAAATGGTATGTCCAAATTCAAATTCTACATTACATTTTTCTGCAATTTTGACTGTATTTTCTATGGCATCTGGTACATTTCTAAAGTAATCCATCATTTCTTCTGGAGATTTTACATATAGTTCATCTGTTTCAAAACGCATTCTATCTTCATCTGTCATACGTTTTCCTGTTTGAATGCATAGCAATACCTCATGGTTATAGGCATCTTCTCGTTTTAAATAATGGGCATCATTTGTTGCAACTAATGGTATGTCTAACTCTCTTGATAATTCTATTAACTTTTGGTTTGCTAACACTTGCTCTTTAATTCCATTGTTTTGAATTTCTAAATAATAGTCTTCTCCAAAAATAGATTTAAACCAAAGTGCTACCTCTTTTGCCTTTTCCATATTTTTAGCAAGAATTGCTTGATTTACTTCTCCTGCTAAACAAGCACTACAACATACTAAGCCTTCATGATATTGCTGTAATACTTCGTGGTCAATACGTGGCTTATAGTAAAAACCTTCTGTATAACCTATTGAAACTAATTTTGCTAAATTTTTGTACCCTTCATTATTTTTTGCAAGCAAAATAAGATGGCTATACCTTCCATCTATGTTAGGATCTTTATCATGTCTTGAGCGTGGTGCTACATATACCTCGCAACCAATAATTGGCTTAACGCCATTTGCCTTGCAAGCTTTGTAAAAATCTATGGCACCAAACATGGCTCCATGGTCTGTAATGGCCATAGCATCCATACCTAATTCTTTTGCTCTTACTGGTAAATCTTTTATTCTGTTTGCTCCATCTAATAAGCTAAATTCGCTATGTATGTGTAAGTGTACAAAGTTTGACATTATTAGTTTATGTTAGCTTTTTTAGCTAACATCTCCTCCCTTCTTGCAATAACTCTCTTTACTTTTTTATGTATTATATTACATTTTGTAAAAAAAAGAAAGGTTAATGTGTTATTTCATCTTGATTTGCTTTTTGATATTTTCCATCTCTTATGATAATAGGATTACTTGGCTGTGTATTACTTACATAAGCTTGTTTTCCATTATTTATTTCTATATCATAGCTTTCTTTATCTATTATCATTTGCGCAATTACTTCTGTTTTATTACATATATAGATTATTCCTTCTGCCTTTTTTAATATATAGTTATGTTGATGATATTCAAATGCATTTTGTCTGTTTTCAATTGCTTGTAGAATTGTTTCTTCAAAGTTCATAGAGGTTGGAGTTGGAATATTTATACTTCCATTTTCTTTAAAGTAATTAATTTCATGCTCTTTTTTTACTGCAAATACTGCTTCTGGTGCATTTTCTAGTTTTCCCATCCTTGAAATTTTTGTGGAGGTTGACACCCTTCTTTTTCCATAACTGTTCCATCATCTTCTATACGGACAAAATGATGTCCACCTTCTTCTAAACTTCTATATAATACTAGATATTCATCCTCTTCTAAGCTAGTATCTCCTAGTAATCTCACAAAAGGAAAACTTTCTAATATTCCTGATACTCTTCTTTCAAAATCGCCTTTGCCTGGAAATATACAAGTATCTATTTTTAGTGCACATCCACCACAATTAATACTTTGGTTAAACCAATACTCTACATTTTCTGCTATTTTATTTTCTAGCTCTTCTAGTTGTATATTTGTTTTAGCTTGTCTTTTTAATTGTTCTATTTCTTCATTACGCAATTTTTCTTTTAATATCTTTTCGAAATCCATTTTTCTTTCTCCTTAGAATATAGTTTAATTATTGTAAGGGCTATTGCCCTTACACGACCATTTAAACTATGTCTTACTTTTTACTTTTCCAAAAGGCAACATCGAAGTTTGCTTTTGCAAGGCATAAGCAAACTTTTGCTACTTTTTTGCCTAATGCTTGTTCTAATGCTTTTTGATAAATTTCTAATTGCACTTTGTATTTTTCTATTATTTTTGTTTTTGCATCTGCTGCTTTTCCTACATAGTCTGTTTTAAAGTCTATTAGAATAAGTTCATCTTGCTGATTAACGTAATATAAATCTATAATACCTTGTACTAAAATATTTTTTTGAGAGTTTGCCTCTTTTGCTTCTTGCAGGATTTCTTTGGCTGGTATACTAATATAAAATGGTTGTTCTTTGTGTATTTCTTTTGCTTGTTTTAGTTCATTAAATAGCTTAGATTTTGTGTATTGATATACCATGCTTATATCAATTGCTTCTGCTTCTTTTGGTGTAATAATTTCTTTTTCTACTAAATTTTGTACCATTTGTTTTATATCTTCTAATTCGTACTTCTTTGTTTCATCTATTTTTTGTATGCATAAGTGAATTAAGGTTCCTTTATGGCTATTAGATATTTTTTCTTCTGGCTCTAAAAATTTTGGTACTATGTCTAATGTAGATTTATTTTGTGACAATTGTTCTTCTGTTTTTCTTACTTCTTCAATAGATTCAAATTCTATTTTTTCTGTAATATTAAAGTTTTCATTGTTTGCCTTGCTTTCTTCTTTTGCTAGTTCTTCTAGTTTCATTTTTTCTTGTTTGATATTGGTTACAGAAGTTTTGGTTGGTAAAACAGTGTCTACTAAATAATTATATTTCCATGATAATATTTCTTTTAAGTTTTCTTGCTCTTGCTTGGTACTTTCTTTGTTTTGCTTTTCTAAGGCTGTTTTTATTTCTTGTTTTATATTTACTTTTTCTTCTACTTCATTTGTTTGCAAGCTTTTTAGTAATTCTTTTTTAGAAAAAGTTTCAAGTGTAATAATTTTATCTAATGGCATTTTTCTTCCCTTTAATGTAATAACTTGATTTTTTCCTAAAAGATATACATTTAAAAACCAATCTAAATAAGATTTTCCTTTTTGAATAAGCTTATAGTCTAATTTTAAGCTACCATCTTCTGCTATTTTGTACATTTTAAGAGCTTGCTCTTTATTTTGATATTCTTTTTGAAAGTCTTTACTTCTTCCTGTAATAAATAGTTTTTCTTTGGCTCTTGTTAAAGCTACATATAAAATTCTTTCTTCTTCTGAAAGTGTTTCTTGTTTCATTTTTAATTTGATAGCTTCTTTTGCCAAAGTATTATATTTAATTCTTTTTTGTGTATCAATAAAGGTTGGTCCAAAACCAATATCTTGATGTAATAAAATTACATCATTTAAGTCTTGCAAATTAAATCTTTTTTGAGTATTACATAAAAATACTACTGGGAATTCTAGCCCTTTACTTTTATGAATACTCATAATACGAATAACATCTTCATTTTCTCCAATTAGTTTGGCTGCTGATAAATCTCCATTTTGTTTTCTTAATTTTTCTATAAAATGAATAAAGTTAAAAAGCCCTTTGTAGCTTGCGGTTTCATATTGTTTTGCTTTTTCAAATAAAGTTTTTAAATTTGCCTGCCTTATTTCTCCATTTGGAAGTAAGCCTACATATTGATAATAGCCTGTATCTAAATATATTTGCCAAATTAGTTCTGCAAGTGGCATATATTTTTCTTGTTCTTTCCATTTTTCAAGCTTACTTAGTATTTTTTCTATTTTATTTCTTACTTTTTCTTCACAAGCAATTCTTGCTTTTATCATAGCTTCATAAAAACTACTATTTCTATCCATTAAGCGAATGGCTATTAGGTCATTATCCGTAAAGTTACCAATACTTGACCTTAATAGTACAATTAATGGAATATCTTGCATAGGATTATCTATTATTTTTAAAATAGATAATATAGTTTCAATTTCTACTGTTTGTAAGTAAGAGCTTGAGCTATCACTAAATACTGGTAAATTTAAGTCTAATAGTTCTTTTTCATAAATAGGCGCTAAGGCAGAAGTTGCTCTTAATAAAATAACAATATCTTTTGGTCTAATTTTTCTATAACCTTGTTTTTTATCATATACCATATATCCTTTATTTAATAACTCTTGTATTTTACTTGCTACTAATTTTGCCTCTAAAACTTCATCTTCTACTCTTTCTTGTGATTCTTCCTCTTCTTCTTCATCTTGAAAAGCAGTAATAGAGTCTTCTTCTTTTAAATCAATGATAAGCATTTGAGCTATTCCTGCATAATTACTTATTTCTTTTTCTTCTATGTTTTTATTGTCTAGATTATTATCTTTTTCTTTTAAAATTTCCTTTTGTTCTGGCTCTGGATAGTTTGCTCCATAGTTTAAGTATTCATTTTCGTCATACAAAATATCACCTAGTTCTTTTGTCATAATAGCTTCAAATACTAGGTTTGTAAAGTCTAATATATTTTGCCTACTTCTAAAGTTACGAAATAGCTGAATTTTTAAATTATCTTCCTCTTTTTTTTCTTCTTTTATTTGATATGTTTCGTATTTTTGAATAAATAGTTCTGGTCTTGCTCCTCTAAATTTATAAATACTTTGTTTTACATCTCCTACCATGAAGATGTTATTTCCTTTTGAAACGCTCGTTAAAATAGCTTCTTGTACTAGGTTACTATCTTGGTATTCATCTATAGCAATTTCTAAAAATTTATTTTGATATTTGGTTGCTACCTCTGTTGGGTTACCATTTTCGTCTGTTAAAATTTTAAGTGCAAAATGTTCTATGTCATTAAAATCAATACAATTTTTTTCTTTTTTACTTTTAGCAAAATTTTGTGCAAATTCTAATACTAAGTTTGATAAACTTTTTAAAGTTGGTAATATTTGCTCAAAGTCAGCAAATATAGAAGTAGAATCACAGCAAATTGTTTTTCCTACTCCTTCTTTTATTTTCTTTTTCATTTTATCTCTTACTTCTTTTGCTTCTTCTTTTAAGTCTAAGGTAACACTTTTATCTATTGGCCATTTGCGAAAATTTAGGTCTTGCAATTTTTGATAGGTAAGTTCCCAAGATTGTGTTACGTTTAAAATGTCTTGCAACGAAATAATATCTTCTGCTATGGTTTGAGTAAATTTAGCAAGTTCTATGTAATTTTGCATACAGTTTTGTATGCTTTGTAAGTTTAAAATTGCTTCTTCAATTTCTTCTTTGGCATCATTTAATATGATTTCTCCCCATATTGTTTTTCCAAAATCTTGCACTTTGCAATTTTCTTCTAGTGTGCTGATTTTGTCTTGTAACCATTTAGCTGGAGATGGACTGCTTTGCATAAAGTTATAAATAGTAAAGACTAATTTTTGTAAGTCTTCGTCTTTACGATAATTGGTGTATGTTTCTAATAAATCTAAAAATTCTTGATTATTTTCTTCATATTTTTGTTCAAATAAATCATCTAAGGTGTCTTGTTTTAATAATTCTATTTCTGCTGTATCTGCTATTCTAAAGTTGCTTGGCATATCAATTTCGTAAAAGTGGTTATGAATAACATCTAAACAAAAAGAATGGATAGTACAAATGCTAGCTTTATTTAATAAGGTGATTTGCCTTTGTAAATGCATATTTTGTGGTTCTTGCTCTAGTTTTTTATAAATTGCTTCTAAAATTCTTTCTCTCATTTCACTAGCAGCTGCATTCGTAAAGGTTACAACTAACATTTTGTTAATATCCATTTTTTCATCCATAATTTTATGAATTATTCTTTCTACAAGCACAGCAGTTTTGCCACTACCTGCGGCAGCGGCTACTAAAATGTTTGAATTTTTTTCTTCAATTGCTTGTAATTGTTCTGTGGTCCATTTTACTTCCATAAATTGTTCCTTTAGTACTTTTTACATATCATCTTGGTTATTATCTTCTTGTTTATTTTGTTTTTTGTTTTCTATTTCTTCTTCCATGCAATCGTGTGAACAGCATGAACAATCATGTTCACATTCTTCATCTTCATTCCAGTCTAGCTCTATTACATTATGACATTCTGGGCATTCTACTTCTGTATTCATATTGCAATCAATATCTGCTGAAAATTCATTGTTGCAGTATGGGCAAACAATTTCAAATTCAAAAGCTTCTTCTGTATCTTCATATATGTCACTTTCTATTCCATTTACTGCATTTTGTACATTACAAATTTTTTCTTCCATTTCTTTTTGCTTTTCTTCTACATCTTGTATTCTAAGATCTGTAATATATGTTAAACGATCTATTACATCCATAAACATAATAGAAAGCTCTTGGAATTTGCTCATTACAAATTCTTTTTCCTTCTCATCTTGAATATAATTTTCTAATTCTTCAAAAATTTCTTGATAACGATTTTTTAAATTTGACATAGCTTTAAAAAACTTCCTTTCGTTATTTAAACTCTTTCCATATACTCTCCAGATCTTGTATCTATACGAATTACGTCTCCTATGTTAACAAACATTGGTACTGAAATTTCATAACCATTTTCTAAAGTTGCTGGTTTTCCTGATGTTGTTGTAGTATTTCCAGCAAATCCTGGTTCTGTATATGTAACTTCTAATTCAACAAACATTGGTGGTTCTACTGAAAATACATGTCCTTTATATGATAATATTTTAACATTCATATTTTCTTTTAAGAATTTTAAACTATCACCAAGTTGTTCTTTGTTAAGTGGTAATTGTTCATATGTTTCATTATCCATGAAATAGTAGATGTCGCTATCGCTATATAGATATTGCATTTCTCTTTTTTCTATTTCTGCTCCTGGATATTTTTCTGATGGGTTAAATGTTTTTTCAATTACTGCTCCTGATATTACATTTTTTAATTTTGTTCTAACAAACGCTGAACCTTTTCCTGGTTTTACGTGTTGAAATTCTACTACTTTAAATACATTTCCATCCATTTCAAATGTTGTTCCGTTTCTAAAATCTCCTGCCATATATACTTCTGCCATAATTAATTTCCCCTTTCAAAATACATTTATTTTAATTTAATTTTATTTTTTTGTGCTTAACACGTTTACTATTATACACCTTATCTGGGCTAAAATCAAGTATTAAGGCGTTATTCTTATATTGTATAAGAATATGCTAAGGCTTTTATAGGTTAGTTTTCCGCTTAGGTTAAATATGTTTTTGAAGCACTTAATGAATTCACTATAATATAATTCTTGTCTGATTTTGTTAAATTTATACAACCAGATTTTGTAATTAAAACAGTATCTTCTATTCTCACACCAAATTCTCCTGGCAAATATATTCCTGGTTCATTGGTTACTACCATATTTGCCTTTAAGTTATTATCATTTTTTGTATTAATAAATGGCAATTCGTGAATATCTAATCCAACTCCATGTCCCAAACTATGCACTAAACTATAGCCATTTAGTCTAAAGTCATTTTCTACATTTCTAGAAATAGTTCGAATACTTGCTCCTTCTTTCATGTCTTTTTGTGTTTGTAACTGATTTTTTAATACTAAGTCATATACTTTTTTTATGTTCTCTGGTACATATCCGTGCAAAAATAGTTCTTGTCATATCTGAGCAGTAACCTTTATATTTACATCCAAAGTCAATGGTAATAGAATCTCCTTGTTCTATTTGCTTTTCTGTAGTTTTTGCATGTGGTTTAGAAGAATTTTTACCTGATGCTACAATTGTTTCAAATGACAAGCCATCTGCTCCATGTTCTAGAAAATACTTTTCTATTTCATAAGCAATTTGTTTTTCTGTCATACCAATTTTTATAAATTCTACTAAATGGCTAAAGCAATTATCTGTTAGTTCACAAGCTTTTTTTAAGCATTCTATTTCATTTTCATCTTTTATCATTCTTTGCTTTTCTAATATATTTTCTGTTTCTTCTAAATGATTTGCTTTGTATTTTTGCATAAAATTTTTATACATGCTATAGGTAATATAGGTTTCCTCGAAGCCTACATTTTCACAAAATGAAAAAAAGTTTTCATAGTCATATGGGCTAACATCTATAATATCATGTATAATAATTTCATCATCTACAGTTAGTACAGATTGTACCTCTTCTATATACCTACTATCTGTAATGTAATGGTTTTCTTTTCTCGTGATTAATAAAACCCCTTCTGCATTAATACCTGTTAAATATTTTATATTAATTGGGTTTGATATAATCATGCCCTGCATATCTAGTCCTCTTAATTTTTCTTGTAGCCACTTAATTTTTGTATTCATTCATATCACCTTACTTCATTTTTTTATCCTTGATACATTCCTAATGTAAATATTTTAAAGATAATGGTTAGTAATAAGTCAAATGGTGTGAATATAACTATGAAGCAACTTGCTACAATAAATGGTCCAAATGGAATATATTCATTTACCTTTTTCTTTCTAAATATTAAAATTCCAATACTAATAATAGCAGCTAATAAAAATGCAATAACAGAAACAATAATAATGTTAATCCAGCCTAAAAATAACCCTAGTGCTCCCATTAATTTAACATCACCAAATCCCATAGCTTCTTTTCCTGCAATTAATCCACCAATTAAAGTAATTAGTAAGAAAATTCCTCCACCTGCTAACATTCCTAATAAGCTATTAGTCAATGTGGTTAAACCTGTTGTAGTATCTGCAATTGCTGTTATAAAAGTAAATGCAAGTCCTGCTTCAAAAATGCTTAAATTTAAACGGTTTGGAATAATTTGAAGTTTTAAGTCAATACAAAATGCTGATAGTAGCATTGGTATTAAAACTAAATATTTAAATAGTTCTATACTTACACCAAATGTATATAACACAGCTACATACATGATAGCTGTAATTACCATTAATAAATAGTTTGGCTTAAAATGTTTAAAATATTTGGTAAAAATTTCTTTTGAAAATACTTTTTCATATTCTGGCATGCGTTTATTACACCAATCTATTAGTTGCCCAATGATTAGTCCAATGATTCCTACAATTAAATAAATTAAAATATGTGTGTCATTAATATACATTTTTACATTTTGTTAGCTTTTTAGCTAACAATCCCCTTTCTTTTCCTGTGTTTTATTTGCCTTGTTTATAGTTTTTTATAATTTTTTCTTCTAATGGTCTTTTTATTTTGGTAATAAAAATATCTTTTTCATTAATTGGCTTTACTAAAATTGAAAACATGTTACATCTATTTGCGCCTATAATGTCAGTAAATATTTGATCCCCTACTACTCCAATGTTTTGCGCTGGTACTTTTAGCATTTTTTGTGCTCTTTTAAAACCTAATTTTAGTGGTTTTTTTGCAAAGTAAATATATGGAATGTCTAACTTTTTGGCTACACATTCAACTTTTTCTTTATGGTTTGAGTTAGATAAAATGCATAGTTTAATACCTTGTGCTTTTATCATACTTGCCCATTCTTCTACACCTTCTGGCATATTTTTTTCATAGTCTATTAGGGTATTATCTACATCTAGAAGTAGTGCTTTTATTTGATGTTTTTTTAAAGTTTCAATGGTTATTTCTTTTACACTGTTTAAGTATAATTTTGGATATAAAATCATGTTGCCTCCATTTATTATATTACGCTTTTAGTACAGAAAATATGTTAGGTTAATTCTGTACTTTCTTTATTGCCATTATATTATCAATATGCTTGTAATTTGTCAAGGTTTTGGCTAGAAACAGATAAAAGACTCAGGGTCCTGAGTCTTTTTCTAGTATATTAATGAAATTTGATATTATAAGTATAGCGTTGGTCTAAAACCGTATTATATTACTTATATCCTCCATATCATCTAATCCAAATAAAATACGCCCAGAAGCTGCAACATCAGCTCCCGCAATTTGGATCCAGCCAGTTCCTCTAGTCACAAAATAGGTAAGGTTATGTGTCTCCATACTTAATTCATAAAGATTACCAGCCAAATCATAAATATGTTTTTGCTCATATTGTCCTGTAATTTTTAGTCCATTATGATTTCCTTTTCCCTCACTATTTCTTACAAAGCTATCGCTTGGCACCGGTTCTTCTTGACCTTCCTCTGGAACATTTATATATTGTGTCTCAATAAATTGCATTGCTGCATCCCACTGAACCCCATAACATAATGTAGATGTTACTCCACAAATATTGCTTTTTTTATACATACTTTTGGCTATTTTTTCTGTAGCACTTGCTTGTTCAGTGGTTTCTGCATTCCATGGAATACAATTCCATGGAGCTACTCCTTTTTTAGATATAGGTTTTGGAAGTTCTCCCTCTATGCTTGGTGCTTTAGATGCTTCTATTATTGGTTCTTTAATTCCTTGTATTCCTGCCTCAAATCTTGCAATATAAAAACCCCTATTATCTTTTACACTTTGATACATTGCTATACTTTCGACTGTTGTAATAGCATCTCCTTCTTTTCCTGGTTCTTTACATCTTGAAAGCATAGATTGGCGTTCTCCATTTTCAAATCCTTCTATCCTTACAAATTTACTAAAGTCTTCTACTGGTATCCATACAAATTGATTTCCTTCTTTTGAATTATTCAAGTCATCATTTGCTACATCTGATATTACCAAACCATTTGTTATGTTATTAATATCTCCTTCTATATCTTTTACAACACAAAATCCTACTGGTATCATAGCGTTTTTTTCACCATCGTTATATTCTTTATTACTTCCTATTAATATCTTTCCTTTATTTTCTGGTGTTGGCTGCAATGTTTCATCTTCTTTTGGAATTATCGGTGGTTCAATTGGTTCTTCTGGCGCATTTCCCCAATTTCCACTTGTTAAATATTTATTTAACTCATCTAAGTCGTCTTGGTCTTTTTCTGCTGCTTTATTAGTTTCATCCGCTGCTTTTTGTGCCATAGTGATAATTCCACTGTCTCCAAATAGCACGGTTATGCTTACCCCTGCTAAGATTAAAAGTACTACAATGGTTACTACTAGGGCTATTAGAGTAATACCTTTTTCTTTCATTCTTTTTGCATTTTTTTCTTTCATAAACTTCTTCTCCTTATCTTATGTTTATTATGATTTTCTTTAGTATCTTTTATACTGTCTTCTACCTTTTTTATTATATATTTAGTATGAACTACTTGTAAATACCTTAGTTGTTTTTTCTTTGTATTTTTAGAAAATATAGAAGTTCTTGCTTAAAACACTAAATGATTAAGTTGATTATATATTTTACATTATTTTTGAACAATAGAAAAAGTTGTATTTGGTGGCATCTTTTTGACATAATGTTGGTTTCTATGTTAATGGCATGTAAAAACCTCAATTAACCTATATTTCATATTGGTTTTACTTGAGGTTTATTCTTAATTATTATAAGGTTTCTCAAAAATACTCATTTTACACGAAAAATAATATTCCTAAATATACTGCATACAGAGCCATTATCAAAGTCAATATCTGAGATATCCAGACCAACAAGCTCCGTTACC